>DAOWNY010000036.1 GCA_030642325.1 Deltaproteobacteria bacterium | reverse complement strand
TTGAAAAAATTTTAAGAATTGAGGCTAAAAAAATCGTAATCAAATTGAATTGTATACGAATTTTCATTTTTAAAGAAATTTAATTTTGAACGAGTCCCTTTATCACTCCCATATTTTTCAGGTCTTCTTTGTCGTCTTTGCAGGGGGTTTCCAGGATGCCCGGAAGATTTTTTAGCAGGGGATGGTTAACGATATTAATAAAACCATCAAGACCAATGTGCCCTTCCCCGATATGCCAGTGCCGATCCGAATGAGAACCCAGGGGAGTTTTGGAATCGTTTAGATGGATCAAGTGAATTTTTTTTAAACCAACAAAGCGTTCGAATTCATCCAGGGAAGTTTCCAGTCCCTGCGGAGTGGAAAGATTGTATCCTGCCTCAAAGGCATGGGCAGTATCCAGACATACCCCGATTCTTTTTTGATCTTCCACCCCCCTGATTATTTCTTTTAGTTGAGAAAATTTATATCCAATTTCCCCACCTTGTCCGGCGGTATTTTCCAGGAGCAGTCCCACGCCGTTTTCTACTCTCTGCAAGGCAGCATTTATTCCCCGGATGACATTAAGTTGGGCGATTTCTTCCGTGGCCTGCACCCGGCTGCCCACATGCACGATTACAAAAGAAGCGCCAAGAAGATCCGCCCTTTTCAGTTCATCTTCCAATGTTTCACGGGACTTTGTATGGAGTCCCGGATTGGATGAGGCGAGATTAGGAAGATAGGGCATATGAATAAAGAGGGGTGAAATCCCGAATATTTTCAAATCCTTTTTGAATTTTTCTACCTCTCCGCAAACCAAAGGCTTATGTTGCCACCCCCGGGGGTTGCGGGAAAAGATCTGAATCGTTTCACAGTTTTTAATGGTGGCCCGTTCAACGACTTTGGAAAATCCTCCCTTAATGGAGATATGGAAACCGAAACGCAAATTTTTCTTCTATTTTTTTAACTTGTTTTTTCCATGAATGATATATTTTTGTGAAGGATCAACATGGATATGGTAATGATACTTTATTGATGGACCTCAATAAACTTCCGGATGGATCTGTCGTAAGTCTTTTCAACTTCCGGTGGAAACAGGCAGCCGGGAAGCTCCATCCTCTGCCAGTGATAGCTTAAACATTCGCAGCATTTTCCTTTTTTGGAACAGGAGTTATACGTACAAGTGCATTGGTCCATATTTTTTTTTAAATTTGAGCACTCCTCGTTCATGTTTTTTCCCTTTTTAGCTAATAAAGTCTTTTTTTGTATCCTCTTTTACTCGACTGCATATTTTTTATTTTTGAATTCACTGATAAAATTTTTTTCAACCAGGGCATATGCATTGTGGTTATGGATGCTCTCAAAATTTTCCGCTTCCACTAAATACCAGGTGACATTTGGGTTGATATCCAGTTTTTCAGCCACCGTTCTTACCACATCCTCGACAAACATGGGATTTTGGAAAGATTTTTCAGTAATATATTTTTCATCCTCTCTTTTCAGGAGGGCATAGACATCCGAACTTGCCGAATTCTCGATCATGGATATCATATCCTCAATCCAAAAGAATTTTTTGAAACGCAATTTAACCGAAATCGTTCCCCTTTGATTGTGGGCGCCAAAATCGCTTATTTCTTTTGAGCAGGGACATAAAGTGGATACCGGCACTTTAATTCCTACACATAAATCTTCTTTTTTTTCATAAGTTCCCCAAAAATTGCAGGTATACTCCATGAGACTTGCCTCTTTTGATACCGGGGCCTTTTTATTAATAAAATAAGGAAACTCTATTTCCAGATGAGCAGACTCGGCATCAAGTTTTTCCTTCATTTTTTCTAAGATAATAGAAAGACTGTTGATATTTATTCCCTGCCGGTTTTCATTTAAGACCTCAATGAATCTGCTCATGTGCGTTCCCTTAAAATGGTGGGGAAGATTAACATACATATTGATGGTGGCGATGGTATGCTGGGTCTTATTTTGTTTGTCCAGAACGGTGATGGGATATTTTATTCCCTTCACCCCGACTTTATCTATTTCAATATTTCGGGGATCGTTCTGTTTTTGAATATCAATCATTCTTAGATCTCCATAATAAAGTCAAGCAACTCCAATCTTGGGAAATCAGAGAACATGATTTATGATAAGAATTAACAGTTGTCTATTAAAGAAGGTGACGATCAATTTTGTCTTCCCGGAAGCCTGGAAAAAAAGTTTATTGACTGAAAAATATCAGAAAATGTGAAAAAAATCAAGATGAATCTGTTGCTATGGCTTTTCGAAATTTCATCAAAGGTTGCGTTTTAAGAAATGATTTGCTAAAGTGAATAAATTTCTAACTATTCAGGTGGATAGTCGAAGGTTTTTTAGGAACGAATCATGCATGATCACACAAAAAAATAGGTGTTTAGACTTAAAGGCTGAAGGAAAAGTCAGCTGTTTCCAACAGATAATTATATATTTTCCACTCAAAAAAGATATAAATGACTGTTTTGCCGTTTTTTTACCTTCAGTCTTTAAGTCTATCTTGTCTGAAGAGTTACCATTTTTTTAAAGGTCTCCGGTTATTTTCCACAGGCTTATTAAAAATTAAATGAAGGTGATGGTGATAATGAATAATGTAAAAGAAGTGATAATTGCTTTTATGCTGACAATTAGTTTATTTTTTTCTTCAGGATGTGGTCAGGATGATAAAATTCCGGTTCAGACCCCAAGCCGGCAAAACTGCAAGGAGGAAAAGCCTGCTTATGGGGATATGTTGATCGAGGGGGCCATTGGAGATGCCAGCAATTTGATCCCCATGTTGTCATCGGACAGTGCTTCCCACAATGTTATGGGGTTGATTGCCAATGGTCTGGTAAAATATGATAAGAATCTGGTTTTAACGGGGGATCTGGCCGAATCCTGGGAAATATCTGATGATGGGCTGACCATTACCTTTCATTTGCGAGAGCGGGTCAAATGGCATGATGGTGTGGAATTTACGGCTGAGGATGTCCTTTTTGGCTATCGGACCATCATTGATCCGAAAGTCCCCACTGCCTATGCCGGCGATTTCATGGAGGTGGAAAAAGCTGAAGTTTTGGATAAATATACATTCCGGGTTACTTACAAAAAGCCGTTTGCTCCGGCGTTAGGAAGCTGGGGCTCATTGGTGGTTCTTCCCCGGCATCTGCTGAAAGGAGTTGATATTACCAAATCACCCCTTACCCGGCATCCCATCGGAACCGGACCATATAAATTCAAGGAGTGGAAGACCGGGGAGAAGATCGTGCTTACGGTAAACTCCGAATATTTTGAGGGAAGACCTTATATTGACGGTTATATTTACCGGATTATTCCCGACCCGGCCACCATGTTTTTGGAGCTCAAATCCGGGGGGGTTGACCAGATGGGATTAACACCCACTCAATATTTAAGGCAGACCAAGTCTCCGAAAATAAAGAAAAATTATCGTAAATATCAGTACCTTGCTTTTGCCTATACCTATTTGGGGTATAATCTTAAAAACCCCCTGTTTCAAGATCAACGGGTACGACAGGCAATCTGCCATGCTATCAACAAAGAAGAAATAGTAGAGGGCGTTTTGTTAGGTTTGGGGGAAGTTGCCACCGGCCCTTATAAGCCCGGGACCTGGCAGTATAACCCCCGGGTGAAAAGGTATTCTTACGATCCTGATAAGGCAAAAAAACTGTTAAAAGAAGCGGGATGGATCGATTCCGGCGGAGACGGCATTCTGAAAAAGGACGGCAAACCCTTTCAGTTTACCATCTTAACCAACCAGGGAAACAATCAACGGGCAAAATCAGCTGAGATTATCCAGAGGCGACTCAAGACAATTGGAATGAAAATTATGATCAGAACGGTGGAATGGGCAGCCTTCATAAATGAATTCATTGATAAAAAAAACTTTGAAGCAGTTATTTTGGGTTGGAGCCTCGGTCAGGATCCGGATATCTATGACATCTGGCACTCGAGCAAAACCGGTCCCAAAGAACTCAATTTTATCTCTTATGCTAATACGGAAGTGGATAGTCTTTTGGAGGAAGGGAGGCACACCTTCGACATCGAGAAAAGAAAAGAGCTTTACTTCAGGTTGCAGGAAATCCTGGCAGAGGAGCAGCCCTATACTTTTCTTTATGTTCCCTATGCCCTTCCGATCATCCATGCTCGTTTCCGTGGAGTTGAGCCGGCCCCGGCAGGAATCGGACACAATTTTATCGAGTGGTATGTCCCCCTGGGGGAACAAAAGTATCATTTCACACCCTGATGATTTAGATTACCGAGAAATTCAAATGGTTTAGGAGGAATCTTGTTTTACTATTTGATTAAACGACTGGGGATGATGATACCTCTCTTGATAGGGATTACAATCGTTTCCTTTGGAGTTATTCATCTGGCCCCCGGTTCCCCCATTGATCTCCAAACCGATTTAAATCCTAAAATCAATGCCGAGGCCAGGGCTCGGCTCAGGGCATTTTACGGACTGGACCAGCCCCTTTATCTCCAGTATTTTTCCTGGGTAAGGCGATTGGCAGTTCTCGATTTTGGCAATTCCTTTTCTTCCGATGCCCGACCGGTTTTGGAAAAGATCGGAGAGAGGATTCCCGTTACGATTTTCATCAACGTAATTTCTTTGATATTGATTGTTGTCATAGCGCTTCCCATCGGAGTTATTTCCGCAGTCTACCAGGGCAGTTTTTTCGATAAAATAACCACTGTCTTCGTTTTTGTGGGTTTTGCAACCCCAACTTTCTGGTTGGCTTTATTGCTTATGATTTTCTTTGGAGTACACCTGAACTGGCTGCCCATCTCCGGCCTGAAATCACTCAACTATGAGTATCTTTCCCCGGCAGGAATGCTCAAAGATCGGGTAGTTCATCTAATCCTGCCGGTTTTTCTCTCTGCCTTTGGAGGCCTGGCCGGTTTTTCCCGTTATATGAGGTCCAGCATGCTGGAGGTAATTAGACAGGACTACATAACTACAGCCAGGGCCAACGGCCTATCCGAGAGGACGGTCATTTTTAAGCACGCCCTTAGAAATGCCCTGCTGCCGATCGTTACCATCCTGGGCCTTTCCATTCCAGGTATGATCGGAGGAAGCGTCATTTTTGAAACTATTTTTGCCATTCCGGGAATGGGGCAGCTTTTTTATCTGAGCGTTATGTCTCGAGACTATTCGGTCATTATGGGGATATTGGTAATCGGAGCGGTGCTTACTCTGCTGGGAAATATGCTGGCCGACCTTTCTTACGCCCTGGTAGATCCCAGGATCAGATTGAGAGAGGAATAAAAAGCTAAAGAATTATAAAAATTGTTGTTAGCGAGAAGAAGGCGAAATGTCCGAGGAAAAGTTGAGATATCTATTTTGGACCCGATTTATGAAGAACAAATTGGCATTTATGGGTGGGTTGGTTGTCGCCTTCTTTTTTCTTCTCGCCCTGTTTGCTCCCTGTCTCTCACCATATGACCCGGGAGATATTAATATTAAGAAGATCTTGGAATCCCCCAGTCCTGATCATCTATTGGGGACTGATCAGCTGGGGAGGGATGTTTTAAGCCGTATCGTGTGGGGGTCGCGTATTTCTTTACTGGTTGGATTCGTTGCAGTAGGAATTTCTACCTTCATCGGCATTTTTCTGGGATCACTGGCCGGTTATTATGGGGGATGGATAGACAGCATTATTATGCGCTTTGTGGATGTGATGCTCTGTTTTCCAAGTTTTTTTTTGATCCTGGCGGTGGTCGCATTTTTGGAACCAAATATATTCAACATTATGGTGGTAATCGGAGTTACCAGTTGGATGGGGGTGGCTCGACTGGTGAGGGCGGAATTTTTTACTCTCAAAGAGCGGGATTTTGTGTTGGCGGTGAAAGCGCAGGGGGCACGGGACAGCAGAATAATAATTAAACATATCCTCCCCAACGCCATGGCGCCTATCCTGGTTGCGGCCACCCTTGGGGTTGCGGGGGCTATTCTGATCGAGTCGACCCTCAGCTTTTTGGGAATCGGGGTTCAACCTCCAACTCCCAGTTGGGGCAACATGCTTACCTCCGGAAAAGATAATATTGAAATTGCCTGGTGGCTGTCACTATATCCAGGGTTGGCTATCCTGTTGACCGTCCTTGGTTATAATCTTTTGGGGGAAGGGATACGGGATGCGATTGATCCCCGGCTCAAAAAATAGATGGAGAGGAGCGATGAGTAAATATAATGTTGAATTATACCAAGCTTACTAAGAATATGGTTAAACATTTAAAAAAGGGGGAAGAAGTTTCCCTGAATGCCCTTCGGGTCAAAATCGTGGAGGATAAAATTATTATAACCATAAAGGAGGGAAGTAGAGAAACGGAATTGTTCTATCGCCTTGAAAAAGGAGATTATTTTGGTTTTTCGCGAGACCAGTTAAAGAATATTTTTTCCCAGAGGGAAGAACCGATCTTTATCACTAATAAAAAATAGTTGAAAACCAATGACATTAATTGTTAACTGCAATCAGTGAACGGTTTTACAAATTTTAAAATTTCGGAGATCGCCCCCGGGGGTATAGTTAACAATCGATAGGTATAGTTAACAATCGATAGTGCGTAAAATATTATGCACTTTATGATAAAAAGTGGGTAATTTATTTCCCAGTTTTCCATTCTCCCATGATCATCAATCTGATCATTTATTTCATAACATATTAATATATTAAGATAATTTAAATATAACCCAGGCTAAAAAAAGATGGCACTGTTTTTGCTTATTTAAACTAATTACATAAAAAGTTGGTTTACTAAAATTTTAAAAAGAATTTAGGTGTTTTCATGAGAATTGCAGTTGATGCCATGGGTGGTGATCATGGTCCCCAGGTAGTGGTTGAGGGGGCAGTTATGGCAGCAAAGGGTTATGGGATTGAGATAGTTCTGGTGGGGAATGGTGAAATCTTAGAAGAGATGCTTGCCGGGTATGACACCCACAACCTTTCCATTCAGGTCCAGAATGCTCCGGAAGCGGTAAGTATGGATGACTCACCCCTCGTTGTTTTGAGAAGTAAAAAAGAATCCTCCATTAGAATCGCTTTTGATTTAGTCAAGAGAGAGGAGGTCTCGGCGGTAATCAGCGCGGGAAACAGCGGAGCAACCATGGTAGCGGCTGCAAAGATGCTGGGTAAGCTAAATGGGGTTGACCGGCCGGCCATTGCTACTGTGATGCCCAATCAACAAGGCATTTCCTTATTGCTGGATGTAGGGGCAAACGTAGACTGCAAGTCTCATCACATGGTTCAGTTTGCAATAATGGGGAGTGTTTATGCTCAATACATTCTCAAGCTGGATAATCCAAGGGTGGGTTTGATAAGCAACGGTCAGGAAAGTTCCAAAGGTAATGGAGTAACCCGGGAAACCAATGCCATATTAGAACAAAGCTCAATAAATTACATCGGCTGCATTGAAGGCGGCGATGTTTTTAACGGTAAGGCAGATGTGATTATTTGCGATGGATTTGTAGGAAACGCTATTTTAAAGGCCAGTGAAGGATTGGCTAATTTTTTGGGAAAAGTAGTAAAACAGGAGATCAATAAATATTTTTTGTCCAGGATAGGTTATCTGCTCAGCAGAAGATCCTTTAAGAACTTAAAAAAGATGGTTGATTATTCCGAATACGGCGGTGCTCCTCTTTTAGGGATTGACGGCACCGGAATAATTTGCCACGGCAAATCGTCGGCCAAGGCGATCATGAATGCAATTCATTTGGCCTGTGATTTTGTGGAAAAAGGCGTAAAAGACCATATGGTTGAAGAATTAAATAAAAACCGTGAGTTGGATGGATTGGGAAATAAATATCTTGGCATCTGGAAACGGGTAGTGGGAGCCGGCTTAAGAGGCAAAAAAAGTAAAGAATTTTTGGAAATGGATTTACGATGAATGTTCGTTGCTGTTTTTTAGGCGGCGTAACTGGCATTGTATAGGAAAGCCCATATTTTAATCAATTATATCAATTAGTTTCCTGATTGTGTGTGCTAACTACTCACAACTAACAGTCCGCCCGAAGGGCGCTGATTTAAAAGGGATAAAATATTTGGCGATTAATAGAGCAAAAATAGTGGGGACCGGGTCTTATTTGCCCCAAAATGTTTTGTTAAATAAAGACCTGGCGGAATTGGTAGATACCAGTGATGATTGGATTTTTTCCAGAACGGGAATCAGAGAAAGAAGAACCGTAACTGACGGGGAGGCACTTTCCGATTTAGCGGTTAATGCCTCTAAAAATGCACTGGAGATGGCGGGAATTTCCGCTGATGAGCTGGATGCAATTATTGTGGGAACTTGCACCCCTGATTTACCTATCCCTTCTTCGGGCTGTTTAATACAGGATAAATTGGGTGCCAAGCGGGCGTTTGCCTTCGATATTGCTGCCGGTTGCACCGGTTTTATTTATAGCCTTTCAGTGGCGGAGGGATTTGTCAAGAGTAATAATTTTGGTTACATATTAGTAATTGGAGCAGAGGTTTTATCCAAGGTTATCAACTGGGAGGATAGAGGAACTTGCATACTTTTTGCTGACGGGGCCGGCGCGGTGGTTTTGAAAAAAGATCAAGAAGAAATAGGAATATTATCAACCCACCTTCATTCCAACGGTTCTTATTGGGATTTACTTTATCAGCCGGGGGGCGGGTCAAGTAAACCGGCCTGCCGGCAGTCTATTGATGATGGATCTCATTATCTCAAGATGGAAGGTAACAGACTGTTTAAAATTGCGGTTAAGGCATTAGAAGAGGTGGCGCTGGAGGCGATTAGACACAATAATATTACTATTAATGATTTGGATCTTTGGATTCCCCATCAGGCAAATATCAGGATTATCGAGGCGGTGGCCCAAAGGCTGGCGTTTCCTATGGAAAAGGTGTTTGCTAATATTCATAAATACGGCAATACCTCAGCCGCATCTATCCCAATCGCCCTTGATGAAGCCAATCGTGAGGGGAGAATAAAAAAGGGGGATCTGGTTCTTTTGGACGCTTTTGGAGCGGGACTGACCTGGGGATCAGTTTTGATTAGATGGTAAGGAGCTATTGATGGATTATTTTTTGAATGAAAAACAGAAAATGGTAAGAGATCTAGCTCGGAAGATTGCCCGGGAAAAGATAGTTCCCATGAGGGCTGAATTGGATGAGAAAGAAGAGTTTCCCTGGGATATAATGAAGGTTTCGGCCGAGGTGGGACTATTTGGGATATATATTCCCGAGGAGTACGGTGGTTTTGGAGGGGGGTCATTTGAAAATTGTCTGGCAGTGGAGGAATTAAGCCGGGCTTGTATGGGAGTTGCCCTCTCCTTTGCTGCCAGCGGCCTGGGGGCTTACCCCATACTTCTTTATGGTAATGAGGAACAAAAAAAGAAGTATTTACCGGAGGTAGCCAGCGGCAGGAGAATAGCTGCCTTTGGTTTAACTGAATCCGAAGCGGGAAGTGATGTCGCCGGAATCAGAACTACCGCTGTTTTGGACGGCAATGAATATGTAATCAACGGGACAAAGCAGTGGATTACCAACGGAGGAGAAGCGGAAATTTATACAGTGACTGTGATAACCAATAAAGCCAAGGGGTCGCGCGGGGCAACTACTTTTATTGTGGAAAAAGGGACTCCCGGATTTACATTCGGCGCAAAAGAGAAGAAGCTGGGCATCAGATGTTCTGCTACCAGGGAGTTGATATTTGAAGACTGCAGGGTTCCCAAAGAAAATATCATTGGAAAGCAAGGCCTCGGTTTTGTAGTGGCAATGAAGACATTTGATAAATCCAGACCGGGAATCGGCGCCCAGGCAATTGGAGTAGCTCAGGGGGCCTTGGATGCGGCGGTTGAATATGCACGCCAACGCAGGCAGTTCGATAAACCGATTGTATCTTTCCAGGCAGTTCAGCACATGCTGGCCGATATGGCAACCCAGGTCGAGGCTGCAAGGGCGTTGGTTTATGCGGCAGCAAGGTTTTCGGACAGCAGCCCCAAAGACTTTACGAAGATCTCGGCCATGTCCAAACTGTTTCCCACTGATGTGGCAATGAAGGTTACCACCGATGCCGTTCAGATTCTTGGCGGCTATGGTTATATGAGGGATTATCCGGTGGAGAAGATGATGCGGGATGCCAAGATACTGCAAATCTATGAAGGAACCAACCAAATTCAGCGAAATATTATCGGCTTGAGTCTCATCAAAGAATATGCCGGTAAAAAGTAGATTTCATTTTTTTGTATCCTTGATGAATTCAATGTATCTTGTTTTTAAATGGGCAAAAACATAATTATCCGAGTAGTTTTTTTAATATTTGTAGTGCTGATGGTAATCAAACCTGGGGAAAGGAGAGTGGCTTAAGTGGCTTGGGAAGAAAACGATATAGTTGTCAAAATCGATGAGATTTTCAATATACTACCCCACAGATATCCATTCCTTCTGGTAGATGGGATTATTGAATTGGAAGAAGGCAAGAGGATTATAGGTTTTAAAAATTTTACCATTAATGAACCTTTTTTTCAGGGACATTTTCCGAACCATCCGATTGTCCCGGGCGTTCTGCTCATTGAAGCAATGGCACAAACAGCCGGGATTCTTGCCTATAAATCAGAATTGGATAAATGTAAAGACAAAAATTTTTATTTCATGGGAATAGATAAAGCTAAATTTCGCAAACCTGTGTTACCGGGTCACCAGGTAAGATTGGAGCTTGATTTGCTGAAACAGCGACCCCCAACCTGGAAATTTAAAGGCAAAGCTTACGTTGGGAAAGATTTGGTTGCCGAAGCAGAATTTTTGGCTATGGTTGTAGATAAGGTATAATTTTAAAGGAGGAAAACATGTCGATAGAAAATAAAGTAATAGAAATAGTAGCTGAACAGCTGGGGGTAAGTGTGGCGGAGGTTAACGCAGAAGCTTCCTTTATTGATGATTTGGGGGCGGACTCTCTGGATTTGGTAGAGTTGATTATGGCTTTTGAGGAAGAATTTGGAAAGGAAATCACAGACGAGGAAGCAGAAGGAATCCAAACTGTTCGACAAGCTATTGATTATATAAACTCAAATCTATAAATTAATCCAGTTAAAAAGATTGGTAACTGTTCACGGTTTTTCAATGAAATGAATTTTGTAACGATAAAAAACATGTTTGATATCGATTCCAATTCCGGAACCAGTGCGTTTAAATTGTTCAAAGCTGCTAAATCTTCAAAAGAAGAACTCATACCTAAGTTGAGCGATTAGCTGCCGGCACACAAACGTTTAGCTTTAAAAAACCTAGGTATTACGGCAGCTTGAAATAACACCCAATGGGTGAAAAATTGTAATAGCAAAAC
>DAOWNY010000185.1 GCA_030642325.1 Deltaproteobacteria bacterium | reverse complement strand
CAAAAAAAATATAAAAATGATTTCATGGAATGTCAACGGATTAAGGGCAGCCGTTAAAAAAGGGTTTCTAAAATCCTTATCACAGATGGATGCCGATCTATTGGCTATTCAGGAAACAAAACTCCAAGAAGCCCAGCTTACCGAGGAGATGATAAACATTCCCGGCTATGAATCGTACTACTCTCATTCAACCGTAAAAAAAGGGTACAGCGGGGTCGCTGTTTATACCAGGATAAAACCTAAAAGAGTAAAATACGGCATCGGCATTCCCCAATTCGATGATGAGGGGCGGATAATTGAAATGGATTTTGGTGAATTTCTCTTTTTTAACGTATACTTTCCCAATGGGCAGATGAGTGAAGAGAGGCTTTGTTACAAACTCGATTTTTATCGGGACTTTTTTAAGTATGCAGATATTCATAAGGAAAATAAGAGAAGTATGGTGATTACCGGGGATTTTAACACCGCCCACAACGAGATCGACCTCAAGAACCCAGGCCCCAATTCAAAACGCTCCGGTTTTTTGAGAATTGAAAGAGACCGGCTGGATAGCATTATTGAAAACGGCTATGTGGATACTTTTCGGCATATTTTTCCGGATACAATTAAATATTCCTGGTGGAGTTATCGATTTAATGCCCGGAAGAATAATGCCGGGTGGCGGATCGATTACTTTTTCGTGACCCGGGACATAATAGATAACGGCTGGCCAATCAAGGCATTTATTGATAATGATGTGCTCGGATCTGATCATTGCCCGGTCGGTTTGGTGCTTGAAATTTGATGCCTCGATCATTTCAATATACGGGGAAACCCACAGGCAAGCCGTTCTATATTCCTTGCTTATTAATAAAATTATTTCAGGTTTGAATGATGCATGGCAAGGAAAAGATATTCCCCAAAGTCAATAAAAGCGTTTCCATCCATCATGGCCGAGTCTTTAAATTGGTAAAAGAGCATATCACTTTGGCCAACGGTGTCTCTTCCGAGATAGATATCATACGCCATCCCGGCGCATCGGCAATAATTCCCATGTCCGATAAAAACAATGTGATATTGATCAAACAATACCGTCATGCCGTGGGAAATTATCTCTGGGAGATACCGGCGGGAACCCTGAATCCAAATGAAAGTGCCCTGATATGTGCAAAAAGGGAACTGATTGAGGAAACGGGTTATTCGGCGATTGCATGGAAAAAATTAGGAGAAATAATTCCGGTACCAGGATATTCGAATGAACTGATCCACATCTTTTTAGCTACCGGGCTTAAATCTGCCAAACAGAACCTTGACTTTGACGAGATCCTGGAAGTCCACGAAATAAAGTTTGCTGATGCCCTGACCATGATTTATCAAGGAGAAATTCAAGACAGCAAAACCGTTTGCGGACTCTTTATGGCCGCTCACCGGCTTAAACAAAAAGAATGAGCTTACTTAAAAGCAGGTAACGGAACCCATCTTCGAAACGATGGGGGGAACAGCGTGGCTATTTTATGAGGCCAACATAATACCAATGGAGAGCAGGGTATATGCCCTATGTAAGATATTCCGGCATAAAGGGACTGATATATGTTCCTGAAGGGACACCCGAAAACTTAAAAAAGCATGATTGCAAAGACTGTTTTTCCTGCCGGATGTGCAGTGATTCCCGTTGCGGATTATGCCGAAAGGAGCAATCCTCAGGCAGAAAAAATCTACAAAAGGGAAATACAGACAAAGGGCGTTTAAAAGTGGACCCCGTGTCAATAGATTAACAAATAAAAAAACAAGGTAATAGTTCAGCTTTATGAAATAAGGTAATAGTTCAATGTTCCTAAGTTTTCATTGACATGTTCCGCATCTCCGATATAACCTGGGGCCCCGGGTTTTTGTCAAACAATTTCCAACATTTTATCCACTGCGGCTTTGGCCTTGACACATATTTTTTCCGGTACTTTGATCTGAGGAGACAAATCTTCCAGCGACCAGAGAATTTTTTCCAGAGTAATCAGCTTCATATCGGGACAGACGGCTTGCTCGGAAACCGGGATAAACCTCTTCGAAGGATTTTCCTTTTTTAACCGATAAATTATCCCGATTTCGGTTCCGACGATGATGTCCTCATTTTCACTTTCCCGGCAGTATTTAAGCATTCCCCCCGTACTTAGCACTTGATCGGCTGTCTCAATGACTTCCGGACGACACTCCGGATGAACCATCACTATAGCGTTGGGGTAATACCCCCTCAATCTTCTAATATCTTCGGACAGAATCCTTCCGTGGGTTGGACAAAACCCGGGATAAAGCACGATGTTCCTGCCGGTTTTACCGGCTGCATAATGTCCCAGGTACTGGTCGGGTACAAATAGTATATCCCGTGATGGATTGATTGATTCAATTACCTTAATTGCATTACTTGATGTGCAGCAGATATCGGATTCGGCCTTTATCTCGGCGGTGGAATTAACGTAACAGACCACCGCAGCCCCCGGATGTTTCCTCTTTTCTTCCCTCAGTTGTTCTATGGTAATCATATCCGCCATGGGACAACCGGCATTTGAATCCGGGAGCAGAACTATTTTGTGGGGAGAAAGAATGAAGGCAGTTTCCGCCATAAAATGAACACCGCAAAATACAATAATCTCCGCATCCGTTTTCGCTGCTTTTTGGGAAAGTCCAAGGGAGTCGCCGGTAAAATCTGCTATATCCTGCACTTCACCCAATTGATAGTTGTGAGCCAATATTACTGCATTATGCTTTTTTCGCAATTCAACGATCTTCTCGACTAACCTAGTATTATCCATTTTTAACCTCTAGATACTTTTGCATTGTCCCCCACCTCAATCACCCCGCCTTTTAAAACCCTGGCAAATATTCCTTCCTTAGGCATGATGCACTTTCCGGTCTTCTTTAAAATGGCACAGCCGGCATGACATTCCTTGCCGATCTGGGTTATTTCAAGAACGACGTCCTCACCGATTGCCAACAAGGAACCAATGGGCAAAGAAGGGAGATCCAATCCCTCGGTGGTCAGATTCTCGGCAAAATCCCCCGGCTTAAGATCCAAGCCCAGACCTTTCATCTTATTTATGCTCTCATGGGCAAGTAAACTTATCTGCCTATGGGTTTGGGTTTCTGCGTGGGCATCATGGAGCAATCCAAAATTTTTTTTGAAATATCCCTGCTTAATGTTAACTTTTACAGTGCCTTTTTTGTCACTGATGCATACTGCAACTATCTTACCCATTTTGCTCATTTTTCACCTCATCAATCCATCCCCCGCCGAAAACCACATCATCCTGATAAAAAACCGCTGCTTGTCCTGGAGTTATCGCAGATTGGGGATTTTTGAAGGTAATAACAATTCGGTCGGGGGGAAGGGGAACCGCCGTTGCTTCCTCTTCTTTGTGATTGTACCGAATTTTTACCTTAACCTTAAGCGGAAATTCGACGGTATCGGTTTTAATCCAATTAATCCCCGAAACAACAAACCGATCCCGGTACGTATCCTTTTTACCTCCCACCACAATTGAGTTGTTGTCTCTGTCAATCGCCACTACATAGAGGGGAAATTCATTGGTAATCCCCAATCCTTTTCTTTGACCGATGGTGTAGAACATGATCCCTGTGTGCTCTCCCAGGATATCTCCCGCAAGATTGATGATGGGACCGGGCCTGATTTCTTGCGAAAATCTCTCTTTTAAAAACCTGCGGTAATCGTTGTCAGGAATAAAGCATATTTCCTGACTCTCCGGTTTGTCGGCGACTGACAAACCCAAAGTATTTGCTATATTTCTCGTCTGATCTTTACGATAAAGTCCCAAAGGAAAAAAGGCGTGCTCCAATTGCTCCTGAGTCAGACCCGAAAGAAAATAAGACTGATCTTTATGGATATCTACCCCCTTTTTCAGTATATATCTTTTTTCCTTCTTGCAATATTCCACCCGGGCATAATGACCCGTAGCCACACAATGGACGCCCAAGCCCCTGACCTTTTCGAGTAATATCCCGAATTTGAACTTTTGATTACAAAAAATGCAGGGGTTTGGGGTTCTCCCCCTCATATATTCACTGCAAAAATAATCGACTATCTCCCCTTGAAACTCCTTTCCCACATTAAAGCTATAAAATGGAATTTCCAGGAGCTCGGCCAT
>DAOWNY010000209.1 GCA_030642325.1 Deltaproteobacteria bacterium | reverse complement strand
GCAATTACCAGTATCGATGGGATGACCGCTGATTGGGCGAGAATACCCTATTCTTTACTGGATATTATTTCCCGACGAATCATCAACGAAGTTAAAGGGATCAACCGGGTGGTTTATGACATCAGTTCTAAGCCTCCCAGTACTATTGAATGGGAATAAAAAGGCAGTTAAATGTATAATATTATTGACGAACCAAAAGATTCATGTGGACTTTTCGGAATTTTCGGCCTAAGGAAGGTGGCTGAACTTGTTTATCTAGGGCTTTATTCGTTACAACACAGGGGACAGGAAAGTGCAGGAATTGTGGTTTCCGACGAAAAACGGATCAAAGAACATAAGGGGATGGGGTTGGTAGAAAGCGTCTTCAGCCATGTGGAATTGGGTGACCTGGCGGGTCATCTGGCAATTGGGCATGTTCGATATTCTACCACCGGCATTTCTTCTGTTAAAAATGCCCAACCCTTCCTGGTAAGATACGGGGGAGGTTCATTGGCGATTGCCCATAACGGCAATCTCGTGAATGCTTGTTTTCTCCATGATGCTTTGGAGGCAAAGGGCTCGATTTTTCAAACTACGATGGATAGCGAAATAATCATTCACCTCATTGCAAAATCAGAAAAAGAGGCGTTGAAAGATAAAATCATTGACTCCCTTTCTCAGGTAAAAGGCGCTGCTTCTTTGTTGATTATGACCAAGGATCAGTTAATAGGGGCGAGAGATGTAAACGGATTCCGTCCTTTATGTCTGGGGGAGTTGGACGGTGGATATGTATTGGCGTCGGAGACCTGCGCCCTTGATATCGTGCGGGCAAATTATATAAGAGAAATCGAACCTGGAGAAATAATTTTTATTGATAAAAAAGGGGTTGAATCATTTCATCTGTCTCCCAAGGTTCAGACCTCTTCCTGTATATTTGAATTCGTCTACTTTGCCAGGCCGGACAGTAATATTTTTGGCGGGAATGTCTATCAGACTAGAAAAAGATTGGGGGCACGACTGGCAGAAGAATTTCCCGCTGATGCTGATCTGGTAATGCCCATTCCTGACAGCGGGAATTATGCCGCATTAGGTTATGCTGAGCAGTCGGGCATTCCTTTTGAAATGGGATTCATCAGAAATCATTACGTGGGGCGAACTTTCATTCAGCCATCCCAATCTATTAGGGACTTTGGGGTGAAAGTGAAGCTTAATCCGGTTAAGGAGATTTTGAAGGGCAAGCGAATAGCGATCGTTGAGGATAGTGTTGTGCGGGGAACTACCTGCCGGAACAGGATAGCGACCCTTAGGGAAATCGGTGTCAAAGAGGTGCATATGCGGATCAGTTGCCCGCCCCTGAAATACCCCTGTTTCTACGGCATCGATTTTCCCGACAGGGAAGAATTGATTGCTTCCACTCGCAGCGTGAAGGAGATTGAAAAATTTCTTGGGCTGGATAGTTTGGAATTTTTAAGCCTGGAGGGGCTGGTTTCTTCCATGCCTATTCCCGGGGACAATTTTTGCCTGGCCTGCTTCAATGGTAAGTATCCGGTGAAATATTTCGAGAAGATTGCAAAGAATCGACTGGAAACAGAAGAAGAATGACGTCATTAACAAATTGAAATACAGAAACGGCTAAAATGATAAAAAAAAGGATAAAAGCAAAAATTGTCATGGAGGATGGAAGATCTTTTGGGGGATTATCCTTCGGCGCTGAGGGAGAAAGTACCGGGGAGATAGTTTTTAATACCAGTATGACAGGTTACCAGGAGATTCTTACCGATCCTTCCTACAAAGGGCAGGCAGTAGTCATGACCTGTCCGTTAATAGGAAACTATGGAATAAATGAGGAGGATGCGGAATCCGGAGATATTTTTGTGGAGGGCTTGATTGTGAGAGAGTGTAGCCGGATTGCCAGTAATTGGCGCTCTCAGCTATCCCTGGATGAGTACCTTAAAAAATATGGTATCTTAGGAATTGAGGATGTGGATACCCGGGCGATAACCCGGCACATTAGACAAGCAGGTGCGATGAGAGGGGTATTGTCCACCGGGGATTTAGACGTAGACAGGTTGGTAAAAAAAGCTCGGGAATCCGCTGGATTGGTGGGGAGGGACCTTGTGAAAAAGGTAACCTCGAAAAATAGTCAGTATTGGAAAAAAGAAGGTAGATATAATATTGTCGTTATTGACTGCGGAGTTAAATACAACATTTTGCGGATGCTGGGGGAGTTAAACTGTAAGGTAACCACAGTGCCGGCCAGTGTTGATGCGGAAGCGATTCTAGCTATGAAACCGGATGGCCTTCTGATGTCCAACGGACCGGGTGATCCGGCCGGGGTACCCTACCTGGTGGAGACTTTGAAGAAATTGATTGGAAGGTTTCCCATTTTTGGGATCTGTTTGGGCCACCAAATCCTGGGTTTAGCCCTTGGAGGAAAAACTTATAAACTGAAGTTTGGCCATCACGGAGCGAATCATCCGGTGAGGGATTTAAATACCGGAAAAATAGCAATAACCGTTCAAAATCATGGATTTTGCGTGGATGCTGAGTCCCTGGATAATAATATCGAGGTAACCCACATCAATTTAAATGACAATACCCTTGAGGGAATGAGACATTTAGACCTCCCTCTTTTTTCCGTTCAATTTCATCCGGAGGCATCTCCCGGCCCCCATGATGCGGGAAGCTTATTCAATGATTTTATTAATATGGTAACAAAAAACAATGCCTAAGAGAAAAGATATTAAGAGTATACTGATTATTGGTTCAGGACCCATTGTTATCGGCCAGGCCTGTGAGTTTGATTACTCGGGCGCCCAGGCCTGTCGCATTTTAAGATCCGAAAAATTCAAGGTTATTCTGGTTAACAGTAATCCGGCCACCATCATGACTGATCCCATTATGGCGGACCGGACTTATATTGAGCCCATAAATATTGACATCTTAGCCAAGATTATCGAAAGAGAAAGACCCGATGCCCTTTTACCCACCCTGGGAGGACAAACCGCTTTAAACGCTGCCACTAACCTTGCCGAACAAGGCATCCTGGATAAATACGGGGTAGAGACTATCGGCGCTAAAGTTGAGGCAATAAGGAAGGCGGAAGATCGGGAACTGTTTAAACAGGCTATGGATAAAATAGGTCTGGACTTGCCCCGAAGCGGAAAGGCTTGTAACTTGGAAGAGGCTTTATCGGTGGCTAAAGAAGTGGGTCTTCCCGCCATAATTAGACCGAGTTTTACTCTGGGGGGAACCGGGTGTAGCGTCAGTTATAATATGGAAGAATTCGAGGAGATGGCAAAAAACGGGTTGGAGAGCAGTATGATCTCCGAGATATTGATTGAGGAATCGGTCATGGGCTGGAAGGAGTTTGAGCTGGAAATTATGCGGGACAACCGGGACAATGTGGTGATCATCTGTTCGATCGAGAATTTTGATCCCATGGGAGTTCATACGGGGGACAGTATTACGGTGGCACCAATTCAGACTCTTACGGATAAGGAATATCAAAAAATGCGGGACGCTGCAATTGCATGTATTCGGGAAATCGGAGTAGAAACCGGTGGCTCGAACGTTCAGTTTGCTGTTAATCCTGAAAACGGACGGATGGTGATCATTGAAATGAATCCCCGTGTATCACGTTCTTCTGCTTTGGCTTCCAAGGCCACAGGTTTTCCCATTGCCAAAATAGCAACCATGTTGGCGAT
>DAOWNY010000132.1 GCA_030642325.1 Deltaproteobacteria bacterium | reverse complement strand
GCAAAGACGACAAAGAAGACCTGAAAAATATGGGAGTGATAAAGGGACTCGTTCAAAATTAAATTTCTTTAAAAATGAAAATTCGTATACAATTCAATTTGATTACGATTTTTTTAGCCTCAATTCTTAAAATTTTTTCAAGAAACTTAAGACAGAAGGACCCGGTTAAATGAACAACATGCTGAATAATGTTAATAATGATACCTCTTTTTTCGAAATCAGAGTATACCCCGATTCGATCTTAAGAGGGATAGCAAATCCGGTAAATAATCCGGATGAAAACACTTTAAGGCTGATCGAAGGTATGGCCAAATCCATGTATACCAACCGAGGCGTGGGACTGGCCGCTCCTCAGGTTGGATTTGATCAACAGGTAATTATCTTTGATATTGGAGAAGGGCTGAGATCCTTAATAAACCCCCGGATCCTCGAAGCAGCAGGAGAAAAACGGTATGAAGAGGGTTGCCTGAGTCTTCCGGACATTTCCCTGGAAATAAAGAGAAACAGCCATGTCCTGGTAACCGGGTTTGACATCAAAAAAGATAAGGAAGTAACGATTGAAACAAGTGATCTGCCGGCCCGGGTACTCCAACACGAAATAGACCACCTGAATGGAGTATTAATTATCGATAAGATATCCTCCCTAAAAAGACAGCTCCTCACCAGAAAATTCAAAAGAAAAAGGGGGAGGAGGGAGGAAACATAGGCGTAACCGTTCACGGTAAACTGAAAACCAAGGGAGGCATCACTTAACCCGTCCGTGCAATTTAAATATTACCGCTCTTACGCCGAAGCTGTCCTGGCAACTTTTCTTGTTTTTTTCTTCAGCCTGTTGATGCTTTTCAATAATAATTGAATACTCTTTCTGTCCTTATTTTGTTCGGCATCAATCTTTTTTTGTTTTAACTCTTTAATCTTTCTCTTCAACTTCTTTTTCAAATCAATTGGTCCGCCCTCTTTTGTTGTTGATAGGCCTCTATCTTTGATTAAAATTTTCAGGAGCTCTTCTTTCTTCATGGCATGAATACCGGTATGGTCCGAAGTTTTTTTAACCTCTTCCCGCAACTCCTTGACCATCATGTTCTCAAATCTTTTCAGTTCTTCTTCCATAATTAACCCCCTCTTATGTCCAAAAACCAATTTTCAACGCATTCTTAATTCTTAAAATACGCTAAAGCTCCCCCTTTTTTGAGAATCATCATCTCCCGATCCGTTAAATTATTTGAAATGGCAATATCACAGTCTTGATTGATAAGTTGTACTTTCATTCCGCCATTTAGTAAGCGGACATCTATTTTTATATCGTCCCCCACCATGATCTTATCATAATCGTTATCATCAACAAAAATGAGAGGTAAAATTCCGCTATTGATTAAATTAGCCCGGTGGATTCGAGCAAAGGTTTTGGCAAGCACCGCCTTAATCCCTAGATAACGGCAGGTCAGGGCCGCATGTTCCCGGCTGCTCCCCTGTCCGTAATTTATGCCGGCCACAATAAACCCTCCTTGCGCCTGCTTTGCCCGCCGATAAAACTCAGGATAAATTGCTTCAAATATGTGCTTGGATATGGCGGGAATATTTGAACGCAGGGGAAGTATCTTGGCCCCGGCAGGTATTATGTGGTCGGTGGTAATATCATCCCCAAGTTTCAGTAATATTTTTCCGGTTAATGTATCATCCAGCGATTTTGTTTCGGAGAGGGGCTGGATATTGGGGCCCCGAATTATTTCCACTTGATCAGGATCAGATGAAGGAGGAATAATCATGGTATCATCTATGAAAAAAGTTTCGGGGATGGGGATTGTTGGTTCAATCCCCATCTTTCTTGGGTCAGCAATCACTCCTGCTAAGGCAGATGCTGCGGCGGTTTCCACGCCGGCCAAGAAGACCTGAACATCCTGGGTACCACTTCTCCCCATAAAATTCCTATTAAAAGTTCTTAAACTAATTCCGCTGGTAGGTGGGGCCTGACCCATTCCAATGCAGGGCCCGCAGGCACACTCCAGGATTCTTGCTCCGGCTTTAATCAGTCCCGAAAGGCTTCCGTTCAAGGACAACATCTGAAGGACCTGCCGGGAACCTGGGGATATAACCAGACTAACCTGGGGATGAACCATTCTGTTTTTAAGAATCTCTGAAACTTTCATCAGGTTATGGTAGGAAGAATTTGTACAACTTCCGATCGCTACCTGATCAATTTTCATTCCCTCCACATCTTGAACCCGACAGACATTATCCGGACTGGGAGGCTTGGCTATCATTGGTTCCAATTTTCCAAGATCAATTTCCAGCTCCTCATGATAAAAGGCCGAAGGATCTGCCTCCAGCGGCACCCAACACCCCTCCCTTTTTTGAGATTTTAAAAAACTTCGGGTTACTTCATCGCTGGGAAAAAGAGATGTAGTAGCTCCCAGTTCCGCCCCCATATTGGTAATAGTGGCCCGTTGAGGAACCGAGAGAGATTTTATCGCCGGGCCGCCGTATTCAATTATTTTTCCTACCCCTCCCTTAACACTCAATTGTCGGAGAACCTCCAGGATTAGATCCTTTGCCGTGACCCAGGAACGCAGTTTACCAATCAGCCTAATCAATAATATCTTGGGCATTGTCATATAAAAGGGGTGCCCCGCCATGGCTAAAGCTACATCCAGACCTCCCGCTCCAACGGCCAGCATCCCAAGACCTCCACAATTCGGAGTATGGCTGTCCGACCCCAGTAAAGTCTGCCCCGGGACCCCAAATCTTTCCAGGTGAATCTGATGACAGATACCGTTACCGGGCCGGGAGAAATAAGCCCCGTACTTGGCTGCCATGGATTGAAGAAATCGATGGTCATCGGCATTCTCGAATCCGGTCTGGAGGGTATTATGATCAACATAACTGATCGAAAATTTAGTCTTCAGCCGGTGAACGTTTAATGCTTCAAACTGGAGATAGACCATGGTTCCGGTGGCATCCTGCGTTAAAGTCTGATCGACGGATACGGCTATCTCTTGCCCCGCTTCAATTCTGCCGCTCACCAGGTGTTTTTCAATAATTTTCTCTGCTATATTTTTACTCATCTTTTAACCGTTTCCTCAATATTTTGCTGTTACTTCAATTCCCTCATTAATTAAAAGAGCGGTGAAAACCCCCCTGCCTTTTATTAGCTGATCATTGCAATAGGTAAGGTTAACCCCGCAAGATGGACTCTTCTCTTTTAATACTGCCCTTTTTATCCCCATCATTTTAGCTAGTCTCAGAGATTCACATGCCCCCCTTAAAAATTGGCTGGTTACTTCATTGCCTTCCTGATTAATTACTTTAGACTTTTTTGCCAAAACATCAAAACCATCGCCATCGATAATACTGGCAGGAACCCGGGGAGTAGGAAGTCCCCCCAGCTGTTCCGGACAAACAGGAATAAACCCTTCCTTCTTAATCCATTCCAAAAATACCGGATCAGAGTCGCTTTTAGCATCATAACGACAACTTATGCCCACCAGGCAAGCACTAACAATAAACATCAAAGATAGACCGGTTTGAGATAATATTTATGATGATTGAGGTAAAAAAAGACTTAATATGATGGCAATTGCAAAAGAGTGGTATGAACCTTGGCGCCCTTCGGACGGACTCTTTTGACAGGATGAAAAAGATTTACATGATTTTTTGATTTGTATCCTCTTTTGTATACTGATAATTCTGTAGATCCTGTCAAAAAAATGAAATTCCCATACAATAAAATTAAGAAAAATTCCATGTAAGCAAAAAATATTTTGGGAGTGATGAGCAATGTGTTGCGGCAATTATTTTCATAAAAGGCAAATTGATAAAAAATTTCAGAGAGCATTACATAAATAGGTCTTTTTACCCTGATTTTCTAAAAAAATTCCGTTTTTACCAAAAATTTATGATACTTGCACCCATAGTTATTATATATTCAAGTTATATAAAAATGTCAAGGGCTACTTTCCCTACAAATCCTTTCAAGGGCCGTTCCGATCTCCTTTAGTTCGTCATCCCGAATGGTCCTTACGTCCATTAGAAGTTCATCCTGATAAATCCGTCCAATAATAGGGGGACGATTATTTCTCAAGGATGCCTCCAGGACGTTGATGGAAATTTTCTCAGATTTTACGGCAACCACCCTGGTAGCCAGATTCTGGAGGGGGAGCGCCCCTCCCCCCACCTTACTATTGTCATTACGAATGCTTATTGCAAGCTCAAGCTCCCGAAAAATATCTCTTTTCAGGATAAGACTCAACTCCTTGGCTTTTTTTTCAATCTCCTCCAGGGAGATGGTCAACATATTAAGGGTGGGAATGTTTTTGATGGCTTCCTTTTCATCAAAATAGAGTCGAAGCGTAGGTTCCAGTGCCCCCAAAGTAAGCTTGTCTATTCTTAGGGCACGGTTCAGGGGGTTGGTTTTTATCCGATCGAGATACAACTTCTTACCCAGAATTATACCCGCCTGGGTCCCCCCTAAAAGTTTATCACCACTGAAAGTGATCAGGTCGGCCCCAGTCTTGACGGCTTCCTGTACTGTGGGCTCCTTAATTAAACCGTAGCGTGACAGGTCAATAAAATTTCCACTGCCCAGATCGTTTGCCACCGGGATATTGAACCTGCTTCCCAGCTTTACCATGTCCCGCAATTCCACCTGTGAAGTAAAACCGACAATGTGATAATTGCTGGAGTGGACTTTCAGGAGAAGGGAGGTCTCACGGGTAATGGCCGATTCATAATCATGTATATGGGTCCGGTTGGTAGTGCCCACCTCCACCAGTTTTACCCCGCTTTCCCTCATGATATCGGGGATTCTAAAAGATCCCCCAATCTCAATCAGTTCTCCCCGGGAGACAATTACCTCCTTTCCCCGACCGATAGTGCTCAGCACCAAAAGAACGGCCGCGGCATTATTGTTAACCACCAGCGAGGATTCCGCCCCCGAAAGCCGGCGTAGAACATCATCCAGATGGGAATAACGGGACCCCCGCTTTGAAGTTTTGAGATCAAACTCCAGGTTGGAGTAACTGCCCCCGATATCGAGTAAATTTCTCAGTGCCTCCGGTGATAAAGGCGATCTTCCCAAATTGGTATGAACTATAACTCCGGTTGCATTAATAACCCTTATTAAACTTGGATCATTCAGCCTGGATAGCTCAATAAATACTGCCTTAACCAGATGATCCCCGCTTACTTTAATATCTTCCGATTTTGCAGCATCGGAATTGAAAATCTCTTTCCTTATGGCCGCCAAAACATTCCTTATGGCCGGCGTCACTCTTTCCCGGGGCACATCCTTCAATAAATCCGCAATTCCGGGAATGTTCAATACCTGG
>DAOWNY010000228.1 GCA_030642325.1 Deltaproteobacteria bacterium | reverse complement strand
TTTTTTTACCTTCAGCCTTTAAATCTATTTTACCTGAATAGAGTTACACTCATTGAATAAAAACCGTGAACCGTTACTATAATATGCATATATAATATAAATTACATTGGAGGAAATATGAGCTTAAATGAGATGGAGGAAGGCAAAAAAATTGGTGTTTTACTTGATCATTGGATAAAACATAATCATGATCACGCTGCCGAATATGAGAAGTGGGCGGAAAAGATGGAAAAAGGGGAGTTGGAAAAGGTGTCGCCTTACCTTAAAAAGGCGTCGGAATTAATTATTCGCTGTAACCAGGAATTCATTCAGGCGAAAGAGGTGTTGGAGGATATGAAGAAGAAAGAATGATGATATTTTTTCAAATTCTTTTTATTAATGGGGGTCAGATAATTAAAATTGCTGAACCCTTTGGTAGCCCTTTTTGTTGTCGGGGGATCCAATTTCAGTATGAAGAGTGAAGACAAGAAAGAACTGCCGCGGGGAGGGGGATCTTATATTCTTTTGATCAAACTTTCCAAGGGAGGAGAGATTTTGATCGGGAAGATGGGAAGCCGATATTTTTCCGAGGGTTCTTATCTCTATTTAGGTTCGGCAATGAAGGGGCTTAAGAGTAGAATTGATCGGCACTTGAGGGATAATAAGAGGTTGCATTGGCATATCGATTATCTCCTGGTTAATGCCTCGGTTGAAGGAGTTATAACTATTGAGAACGGGAATAAGCTGGAATGCGAACTTGCCCGGGGTTTTAAAAAGGTCTTAAAGGAGGTGACCGGTTTTGGTGCAAGCGACTGTAAGTGCACGAGTCATCTCTATTTTGCTAAAAAGGGGGATGATTTGAAGGCTAAGATAAAAGAGGAACTTGGAGGGCCAAAATACCGTTATCTGTTGAAGGATATCCGGGAAAACAGCTATTAATTCGCTAGGCAACAGCCATTTACGGTAATTTACCTTAGGGGGGAAAGATATGGATCTTAAAAAATCCGACCGAATAGAAATAACCGTTCTTATGGATAATTATTCCGATGTGTTAATTCCTTCCGGCGAGCATGTTGAAAGGCCCCCTTTGGCAAGGGAATCAATGATAGCTGAGCCGGTAATTGCCGAACACGGCCTGTCCCTTTTCATAAAAGTGTTTAAAGGCGATCAAGACCGTTGTCTCCTTATGGATGCCGGCTGGACTGCGATGGGGTTGATTCATAACATCGAGGTGCTCAAGATAGATCTCGCCGGAATTGAAGCTTTTGTCTTAAGCCACGGGCACATGGACCACTTTGGCGGGCTTGGAAAAATTTTAGAGTTATGCCCCCCTAAAATTCCTTTAATACTTCATCCTGATGCCCTCCTCGATATCCGGTTTCTCAGGCTTCCCGATGGTAAAAAAGTTTATTTTCCCAGTTTGGATGAGTCCTCTTTGACCGAGGCGGGGGCTTCGCTGATTAAAACATCATCCCCCCTTCTTTTAGTATCCGGCCAGGTAGTCACCACAGGAGAAGTAGAAAGGGTTAGTGCATTTGAAAAGGGGCTTCCGGATGCTTATCTGGAGAGAGACGGAAAAATTGAGAGTGATCTGATCCGGGATGACCAGAGCCTGATAATGCATCTGGAAGGAAGGGGCCTGGTAGTGGTTTCGGGTTGTGCTCACTCCGGCATCATCAATACCGTTCGACATGCCCGGAAAATTACCGGTATTGATCGGATATATGCGGTGGTTGGGGGATTTCACTTGAGCGGTCCTCATTTTGAACCCATCATTAATGAAACCATCAGGGAACTGAAGGAAATTGATCCCGCCATAGTTATTCCCATGCATTGCACAGGTTTTAAGGCAACCGCAGAAATTTTCCGGGAGATGAACGATCAATTTATTCTGAGCAGCGTGGGGGCAAGGTTCATTTTTAACGGCTGCTGAAACCGGAAAACACTTTTCTATTCTTCGCAATAATAATTAATCTAAAAGGGGGATTATCGATGAATATCATCGATGATTTAATCGCCGGTATCAGGGAAGACAGTAAAGTAAAAGAAGTTTTTAGTTGTGTGTTCTGGACATTGGTGCAAAGCAGGTCTTGCGGGTTGGCCTCTACTTTTCGGGATGAAGGCATTCCCCATATCCGGGGAGTTGTGTCGGAAGCGGGAAACCTCACAAGCAAAACTGCCCTTGAATTGGCAAAATTCGCAAAATCGGAAAACCTCCTGGAGGCTTCCATGGGTATGGCAGCAATCAACTCCTTAATTGAAGTTGACGAAAGCTGCTGCGTACAAAAAAATGCCTATAATATATTGGAAGAAAAAGGCAAGGGTAAAAAAGTAGCCATCATAGGACATTTTCCCTTTGTTCCGAAATTAAGAAAAGCAGCAGGTAAGCTATGGGTGTTTGAAAAAAACAGAGAAGAGGGGGATCTTCCGGAGAGCGAGGCATCCAGCATTCTTCCCCAGTGCGATGTGGTGGGGATCACCGGAACTACTCTTATCAATCATACCCTGGAAGACCTATTGAAATTATGCAAAAACAGTTTTACAGTCATGATTGGTCCAACCACCCCTTTGACTCCGGTGCTCTTTGATTACGGGGTTGATGTAATCTCGGGCGTCAAAGTATCGGATGGAGGGACGGTGATTCGTTATATTAAAGAAGGTGCGGTATTCAAGCAGATCAAAGGAGTGAAACTGCTTTGCATGGTTAAGTGAGAAAGTATAATAAGATGATCGAAATTAATGTTCCCGGAAAAGGTATTTTAAAGATAGAAAATCTTTTTTTGGACTTAAACGGAACCATCGCTTACGATGGGATAATTCATCCCCGGCTAAAAGAGAGAATAAATCTTCTTGCCCGGTCTTTGAAGATATTTATCCTCACCGCCGATACGCTGGGATCAGCACGGACGATTACACGGGGAATCGAGGCAAAACTGGTATTGATTCCGGCGGAGGACAGTTTGCACGGAAAGATGGAATTTTTAAAAAAGATGGAATCCGGTAAAACGGCGGTGATCGGCAATGGTTACAATGACCATCTGATTTTAAGAAAAGCGATTCTGGGAATAGCAGTAATCGGCAAGGAAGGGGCATCCATTCAGGCCTTGACAAACTCGGATGGGGTAGTTAATGATATCTTTGATGCCCTTGATTTGCTTATTCATCCCTTAAGAACAAAAGCCACCTTGCGACACTGATTGTGCTGAAAAAAACCAGGCATGAACCGGCCATCTGGGGCCGGTTTTTTTGTTTCTGAAGTATTTCAAGCTGCCGTAATACCTTGGTTTTTCAAAGCTAAACGCTTTTGAGCCGGCAGCTGATCGTTCAACTTGGGTTGGAATTAGATCGGCAAATGTAACGAGATCAAACGGATGTTGAATGGTTTCATGCAAAAGCTAACACTTAAATAGCTAATACATACCTAACCGCAAGGTCGAAATAAAGGGGCTATCCCTGCTTTATTTGATGTTACGAAAAAAATCGTGAACCATGGAACGGTTACATATTGTTAGAC
>DAOWNY010000252.1 GCA_030642325.1 Deltaproteobacteria bacterium | reverse complement strand
GACAATCTCTATATGGGCGGGGCCTGCACCTACCCCGGAGGATGTGTGATCTGGGGGCCCGGTTATAACGCCGCCAATCAAATTGCCGAAGACCTGGGAGCTTCCAGATGGTGGAAGGAATCACCCCTGGTAACCTCAGCCAAAGAGAAGGGGCTTTTGTGAGTCGATATTTGGTCAGTCGGCTTTTTGGCAGATTTTTTGGAAGACGGACTGACGGCTTGCTGAAATTGATGAAAATAATCACGGTAATTGCAAAGGTAACCAACTGAAATTGATGAAATTAAGGAGTAAAGACTGATGGCAGATGCAAGCTATGATGTAGTAGTAATCGGCGGAGGAACCAAATCTATGGTTACAGCCATGTACCTGGCTAAATACGGGGGGATGGATGTGGCCGTATTTGAGGCCAGGCACGAAATTGGCGGGGGAATTTCTTCCGAGGAGGGTTCTGCTCCCGGGTTCATTGCCAACCCCCATTCCGCTATCCATTTTGACATGTATTATCCCACCGTTTATGAAGATTTCCCCCAGTTTAAAGATAGGGGGGCGAAGTATGTTCATCCTCTTTGCGGGACCGGTGGTATTTTTAAGGAGGATCATTCGTGCCTATTGATTTATCATGAAGAGTTTGACCCCAGCCAGGAGAGGACGGCCAAAGAAATAGCCCGGTTTTCAAAGAAGGATGCCGATGCATGGCTTTATTGGTGGGATAAGTGGAAAAAGATTTTTGAACCTGCTTTTGTTGAGTGGCTGCATACCCCGGCGCAACCGATGAATTCACCCGATGCCATGGAAAGGGCGATAATGAGACCGGACAGCGGCATAGAACCTCAGTGGCTAATGATGTCGCCGATTCAGTTGTTTAGGGAGGTATTTGAATCAAAGGAGCTGATCTGCACTCTTTTGAGGGCAAACCACTCCCTTTTCGTCAAATCTCCTGATGCTTATGGAATCGGGATGTTATGGTTTTTAGGTTCCTTTTGGTATCCTTCGGCTTGCCTTTTTATTGGCGGAACCCACAGCATTGCCCATGCCTTGTTTAAATGCTTTGTAGAACATGGAGGAAAAGTTTTCACCAAATGCGAGACAGAAAAGATCATAACGGAAAATGGCAGGGCAAAGGGGATAAGACTTAAAGACGGCAGGGAGATAGAGGCCAAAAAATTGGTATTGAGCGGTGTAAATCCACAACAGCTTTGCCTTCGATTTTTAGATGAAAATCTTCTTGACCCAAAACTTATAAAAAAGATTGAAAATATTGAAAATGGTGAGGGTTGGTGCATAACCTGGTATGACTGGGCGTTACATGAAATACCCAAATACAAGGCAGAGAGTTTCAATCCGGATGTGGGGCAGGTTGGATGGCTTGTATTGGGAGACAGGGATGAAAAGCGAATAATAAAGGACCATGCCTGGATGAAGATCGGTAAAAATCCACCGGGCGGCGGCACCATGGGGACTTGTCCACACTCAGTCTTTGATAAGACCAGGTCTCCGGAAGGAAAGCATACGATCAAGACCGAGACGGAATGCCTGCCTGCCACTGCCCTTTCAGAGAGAGAGTGGCTTTCTTTCAAAAAGACCCATGCCGAAGATGAATTAATACAATTCCAGGAATATGCCCCCAATATGACCTGGGATAATGTTATCGGTTATATGCCCTTAACTTCATATGATTCCGCCAATCTTTTAAATATGCAGCCGGATGGCGCTATGGCCTCCGGGGCAGATGTTTGTCCCAGTCAGGTAGGCAGATTCAGGCCGGTTCCTGAATTGGCCGGTCATAAAACCCCCATACAGAACCTTTATGCTACCGGTTCTGCGTTTTATGCTCCGGATTCAGGGGGTGGCTGGCAAGGTTATACATGTTACAGGGTAATTGCCGAAGACTTTGAATTAAGAAAGCCATGGGAGGAGAAGGGACGTTCTTATTGAATAATGATTTTTTAGTCGACGAATCATTAAATTATCTACATAAGGAGAAAAGATATGGGGATAAGAGATAAGAGTATGAGGAAGGTGATTTTGGGCATAATCTTCTTGCTGATCTCCACCGCTGTCTTTGCTCAAGAGATAAAACCCGGGATTATAATTACCAAAGATAATTACCGGGACTTTATTCCCGAACTTCAGAGGATGCTCGATCCGGGCAATTATGTAGACATTGTGGCCGCATTGGAGAAAGGAATTATTACAATACCTGTTATTCAGACCCAAGATTACCCCCAGCATACATTACTAAATGAGGTAACAAAGAAGTATGAGGGAACATGCAGGATTGGGCCGGATAATGAACTAATAGGCTGGAAGGCGGGGTTGCCCTTTCCTGATCCCAAAAACGGAGCAGAGCTTATCTGGAATTTGGACAGAAGGGAATGCGTTGCGAATCAATGTTCATTCTGGAGCAATTTTTTACTTAGTGATGGGTGGGAATTGGAGAGATCTTTTAAATGGCATTACTGGAATCTTTATTACACAGGGAGATTTATTGACCCCATTCCTGAAATACCGGGAAACAATGGAAGAATCCGCATGAAGGAGTCATTTGTTATAACGCGACCCTTTGATGTGAAAGGATTTTGTTATGTTAGGACGAGATATGAGGCCATAGATAAGTGGGACGATGTTCTGATCTATATTCCGGCGATAAGAAGGATACGGAGGGTGACAGGGGCGGATGTATGCGATCCTTTACTCGGAAGCGATATGATCTATGATGATTTCGAATTTATGCGCCAGAAGGTAACCCCCCGGATGAATTTTAAGATGAGAGAACAAAATATGCTCGTTCCAACCCAGCTTCCCCAGAAAGAGAAACCATCTCTAAAGGGGTTATATTTAGTTCAGGTGCCATGGGAAATCAGGCCTCTCTATGTATTGGAGGTAGATGTAAATGATCCGGATTATTTGTATGCGAAAAGAGTGATGTTTCTGGAAAAACAGAGGCCAACGGGATTTGGTTACTACTCTAATGTTTATGATCAGAAGGGAAGACTTCAGAGGAGCGAGATATATTGGTGCTATTATCAGGAGGAGCCGGAATATTTTCCCAGCTACTGGGGAATTTCATGTGCCAATCAGTTCACATCTCATCATACCTTCTTAGATCCCATATGGACAATACCTGATCGCGGCAATAAAACAGGTATCTTTACATTTAAATGGTTACTAAGGCAGATAAGGTAAAAAAAAATTATGAGAATAATGGGAGATGGCAATGATTTATGAAAGTATTAGAGATTTTATTACCAGGCTGGATGAACTGGGAGAACATGTTCACATAAAAGAAGAGGTGGACTGG
>DAOWNY010000163.1 GCA_030642325.1 Deltaproteobacteria bacterium | reverse complement strand
TTCTTTAAGATTGTTTTTAAATTAAAAGCGCTTGCCTTCAAACCGCTGTTGGTTGCCTGGGGGTTATAGGAGGTAATGGTGCTGTGAATTAGCTGTTTATCAAATATCATCCCCCCGTCCTCCATATAAATACCCTCTTCTCCCTGAGCGGTTGTATGGGGACGGCCAAAGCAGCATAGCTCTTTCCAGGACTCCCCCTTTTTGTCAAACTCAATCCCCCAGTTACAGGTGGGCCATTCCTTGTCCACATAGAAGATCCTCTTGGACAGGCAGTAATTGGGATTTTTGGGAACCTGTTCCACAATCCAGTTATCCCGAACTTCCCATTTCTCGTTGATTGGCAATAAAGCCAAGGCAGCGCCCGGTTTTCCGGGGGCGATGTCATAAAAAGGTGATTTTTGTAAATTTTTACAGCTTAACGTTTTTGTCTCCCCCAGAAGACGATAGGTAAACAAGGTGGTCTTACCGTCAAAGCCGTAGACATTATCCCGGCTCCAGTCAGCCGGGGCCATGGTGGCACAACGTGCTGAGGTGGGAAAGCGTTTTACCCTCCGAAGACTGGGTAAATAGATCCACTGGTCATCTTCTTTTTTAGGATCAATATGTCTTTTTACCAGCAGGCAGGTCCCTGCCTGGTCGCGGGGTTTGGTGGTTATTATTATGCGAAACTGGTTATATTCCTCGTGCCCCTTGAAAGCCGGAATGGGCTCGACAGAAACTCTCCCCGTAGGTCTTAACATCGTATAAACCATCGCCCCCAGAAGTGTATTCCCTTTTTTATCGGTTATCCGCCTTACCCCCCCTTCCGGCCAGGTATAATCATCACCCAGACACCTCCAATACATATTCCAACCAATCTTTATACCCGCCTGGGGATCGGCAGGATCAATACTAGAAAAAGGCAAGCCACCCGTGTAGTTTAACAACCTGTCATCCGGACCGATTTTTGGCTGCCCTGCATATTTTTTTGTTGCCTCCTCATATCCTCTGGTGACTTTCAAGTGATGGTTCTCACCGATACTCATTTTGTAATGCCCTAATTTAATTTCATTTAAAACAAATTCCACGGGGATTAAATCCTTTACTTTTTCCCAGTTATCCCTGGTGATCACATCCCCGGAATTCACATCGGCTTGGAGAGGATTAGTTCCCCAAAAAGACCACATTAACCCCCAAAAGACTAGAATTGTCCACCTGAAAACGATTTTTTTATTTTTCATCGGTAATTCTCCTTATTTCAAGCAAAGTTATTTTTATCATCTATATCTATTTTTACCACATATATCTAAGCCTCAGAAAAAGGGAATCCTTCTCCTTAAAAAATCCGAGCCACTCATACTGATGCCCCCAGTAGTTCACATAGCTCAATTCCACGAAGTAATTTTCACTCCATGGGGGACAGAATTTAAGTTTTGGCAAGACCATTCCGTTGCCGGCAGGGTCATAGGCTACAATAAGCTCCGGTTTAATCTTGTCATTAAAATAGCCGGTCATGATTTTCAGGGTGAACCTGGTGGTAAATTTTTCTATGGGGGTCTTGTAGGTTATGAAACGGAGGTCATCATCACTTGCCAGTATCACATCCTGGAACATCTGACCGGAAATGAAGATAGTCCGGTTAGGGTCATCAGGATGGAGTAAAGAACAGAAAAATTCCTTATCAAACCCCAGCATGTAACTTAAGGTATCTTTTTCCACTACCGAACTCTTTTCACGCACATCGAAGGTGTTGTAAGGTTTATTCGGATAATAGGCAAATTCACCCCGATAAATGGTATCGGTGTATTTATCTTCATAGAAGTTAAAAGAAAATCCCACGATATTTTGTCTCTTCCAGCGAACGGTAAGTTTGGGGACATAGTAGTTTACATCGGCATAAGAGGCATTGCCCGTTACCGGATCCTCCTGAAGTTCATGCCTTACTTCTCGAACCGTGCCCTCGTAATGAACCACCGGAGAATAATTGTGACCATAAAAATCAGCAAAGGTAAAGGTAGTCCTTCCGATGGTGCTAACCAGCCTTACACCTACCCGGGACTGGTCCAGATCGGACTCGGGTTTCATGACCCGGACATCAGATTCCACCGGTCCTGGACCATACATGTTGAAAAGGGCAGCAATATCAAGCTTCATGGCTGGATAAAGGTCTGCGACGGGAAGACGGTCTTCCGGGGGGGGTGTCCATCTGCCCCCCGCAGGTCCAACCTTGTTCACCCGATTTTCTTCATCATCGATCAAAGGAATGAAGACGAATTCCAAACTGGTATCCGGGGTGATCTCATAGAAAACCCGGGCGGTATAAAGAGGAATCCGCGTTTCCTCCAGGGCCATGACCCCCGGAGGAACCCAGCTTGAATCAGAGGGGTTTACCACATCAAGGAGGGTAAAAACATCCGTCTCTCCCCAGATGGTAAACTGTTTTCCTGCCCTGATACTCAGCCGATCGCTCAAATTAACGTCGAGAAACAATTCATAAGACTCGAAATCGGTTTGATTATAATAGTCATCATCAAGGGGATCCAGCCCCATTCCGGCCCTCAGATTATCTTCCAGCTCATAACCCATTTCCCGGACAAACCGCCCGCTGACAAACAATGAGGCATCAGGGGAAAAAATGAAAAGAAATTCCGGGTTAAAGGTGGATCTAAAGCCGGCACACTTTCCTTTTCCCTCTTGTCCTAATCTCAGGGCGGAAAGGTTTTCCATATATCCGCCAAAAGAAATCTCTGCCTCGTTCCCTACCTTGATGTTCATTGAGGCATAAGCGCCTGCCTCTGCCAAAAATAATATTACCGCAGCCATTAAATAAATTATTTTATTCATCTTGCCCCCCCCTTTATTGATTTATTTGTTATTGTCCATGATCCTGCTTTCCGGCGATGATTTTTCCTGAATCATCCGGTTGCCGCACTTATGCGGTCTTCAATCCCTTCATTACAAATCCTGGCTTAATCAGTGCAATAAGTGCAGGCAAAAGCAACATCCCTCCTAAAAGATTCATTACTAAAACAATAGTCAACAACACCCCCATCTCCGCCTGAAACCTCAGGGGCGAGAAGTACCAAAAAATAATGCCTGTTACCATGGTTATGGCGGTAATAAGAACGGCTTTCCCGGCCGTGGAAAGAGCAACCACTATCCCTGCCTTCAAATCACCGGCACGCCGGTATTCTTCTATGATCCGATTTACAATATACAATCCGTAGTCCACTCCCAGTCCGATCCCCAGGGATATTACCGGCAGACTATTAACATTTAATCCAATACCTTTTGCGGTCATTATCGCCAACGTAAAAGAGTTGGCCAGTAACAGGGACGCAATAAACAGAAAACCTGCCAGCAAAGAACGATAAGCAGCAGCGCAACAAAGAAAGGTAAAGGAGAGGATAAGAAAGAGGTTCCACTCATGGGCGGTGGACATGACTTCATTGGCGCCGGCCAGGATGCCGATTAATCCCCCTGCCAGCCTGAATTCAGCGTCCTGGAGCGGATGTTGCTCGATAAATTCCTTGACCATCCCGATGGCTTTTCGGATGGTATCGCCCCGATGATCTTTTAGGAACAGGGTTATATTGGCATTTTTAAAATCATTGGTTACCCATTTGTCCAGATCTCCCGGTTCACTGGATTGATGGATCATCAAAAAATTTTCGCTTGCTTCCCTGGAGCTTACGGGAAGTTTGTTCCAATAGGGGTGGTCATAATGGAGGACCATGCTCAGTTTTTTCAAAAGCTGAATGGCAGAGCTTGCTCCTCCCACTTGAGGAAGATTAAGCATGAACCGGGAAAAATCCTCCATTGTCCGCAATATGGCGGGAGATTTAATAACATCTTCCTTGGCGCCTTCGATAATAACCATGAGCTGATCAAGGCCGGGAAATTTTTCATTGATATGTTTCACGCTCTGATTATAGCTGGAATCAGGCCAGAGCAGTGGAGAGCCCGGGTTGACATCACCGATGGTGAGATTTTTTAAGGTTATCACACTCCAGATTCCCAGTAGGGAAGCAAAGCCTACGATTATCCATTTCGCCTTTGATCCGCAACACATCTCACCCGTTTTACTCAATAATTTAGTGAGCCTCCTGACTTCTACCTCTTTTTTGGTATGCTTCGGGGCAGGTATATAAGTATAGAGCAATGGGTTGAGAAAAAGTACTGTAAATATATTGCTCATTACCCAAAAACTACCCACAAAAGCCAGTTTTACCAGGAGGGGAATGGGGGCAACCGAGATGATCAATACCCCGGCGGCATCGGTCATAATAGAAAGAAAACCGGGTTTGATGAGTCCCTTTAAAGCTGCTGCTGCCGCCCGTTTTTTATCACCCAGCCTGGCATGCTCCTCAACGTAGCGTTCGTTCATCTGCACCGAGTGACTTATGGTGCGGGCAGAAATAAGAAAAGGAACTACCACGATTAAGGGATCAAAATTATATCCCAGAATTCCCATAAACCCCAGCCCCCATATAGATGAGGCAAGGGCGGAGATGAGGGGCATTAAAACCCCGATCAC
>DAOWNY010000215.1 GCA_030642325.1 Deltaproteobacteria bacterium | reverse complement strand
TTAATTTTTTTAAATCGGTAAATTCGCAATAAGGTTTGTCTTGATGGTTAATTACAAAGACGAGGAAGATTTATTCAGCAAAGTAGCGGGTATACTGGCAAGGGAACCAAAATTGATCCAATTGCCCGCTTCAGGCAAAGCAATTATTGCAGGGGATACCCATGGTGACATTGATGCCACCAGAAGCATAATCAAACAATACCTGAAGGGTGATAATAAGATTGTTTTTTTAGGTGATTACGTCGATCGGGGTCCCTGTTCGAGGCAAAATGTTCATTTGCTGTTATCAACAAAATTGGCTTATCCTGATGCAATAATTCTGCTTATGGGAAATCACGAAGGATTTACAATAAAAAAATTTTTACCCGCTGAGTTCTGGATGGACCTCTCAAAAAAAGAGCGGGCAATGTACGGCTCAATTTTTACCAAACTCCCTCTGGCCATCTCCACCAGAAATGGGGTAATTGCCCTTCACGGGGCATTGCCTGATCTTTCCCACATTAATAAAATTGATGAGATCACTCCGGGCGATGAAAGTTGGGATCAGCTAACTTGGGGAGATTTTGATTATGGCTCTGGCGGTTATCTGGGTAAGCGCCTCGGAAGACCCCGCTTTGGGTATGACTACTTTAAGCGGGTTATGGATACCTTCAATAAAAATGTTTTGATCAGATCCCACCAACCGGATGAAAGGCTGGCCATTTATGGCAATCGATGTCTTACTCTATTTACTTCCAGCGCCTATTTTCCCAAAAAAAGGGTGGCAGTGGTTAACTTAGCTAAGAAGGAGATAAAAACCATCGACGACTTGACTATTGTGGAAATTTAGCCCGGTAATTACGCAAATAAGAATTGCCGGGAGATAACGCAATCCTCACCCTTCCACAATGGCATCATTAATTTTTAAAACTCTCGCGCCGACTGGCTCCAGTCGGATACCTCGGTAAAATCGCATTTAATGCGGTAATTCAGCAAACTTTTTTTGGTGGTAGTTTACAAAATAATTGAGGGCACTGGCTGCCTGGCCGATGGTTGGATAGACCGGAACCCGGGCACTGACTAAGCGTGCCTTCTGCTCGGCAATGAACCTCCAGCGCCAGTTTTCAAAATCATTGATCCCCAAATTGCCCGTGGGCAATATCACAACTATTGGCTTGATCGCCTGATTGTTTATTTCTACGATGTCTTCCACCTCTCCCTTGACATAATTTATGAACTCATCCTTTTCCCAGGGGGCCTCCAGTGTTAAATTGGCAACGATAAAGTCAAAGGCAGGACTCCCCGCCATCAATTTTAATATGCTTCTTCTGAGATAAGGTCTCGGCAAAATTGATATATCCACCGGATTCCCGATCCACTTCCACCACATCTCCGGGACCATCTCTTTAATCGCATCCAGAAGATCCGACGGCAAAGGTGCCACATGAAAATCCGCCTCTCCACATCCATCGGCAGTTATAACCCCTCTGCCTCCCCCTCCCCCGATTATTCCTACTTTTTTTCCGGAGATGGGGGAAAGAAATGAGAGGGAAACCACCAGATTTATCAACTCTTCTAATGTTTGCACCTGGATTGCCCTTGCTTGCCTTATTACACTTTCCCAGACGCTTCGGGACCCGGCCAAAGCAGCTGTATGAGAAGCCGCCGCTTTGGCCCCCGCGCTACTGCCTCCCGCCTTAAGAATAATAACCGGCTTCAAGCAGGCGGCCCGCTGCAAGGCATTAAAAAATCTCCTTCCATCTTTAACACCCTCTATATAGCCGGCAATTATTTTTGTTTCGGGATCTCGACCAAAATATTCCAAAAAATCTGATTCGTTAAGATCCAATCCATTGCCATAGCTTACCACCTTGCTGAAGTGAATGCCTTGTAGTGAAGCGTAACGAATAATGTCTGCTGAAACTCCTCCGCTTTGAATAAACATTCCCACCGGCCCCGATTCCCTGGGAAGGTCATAACCAAAAGAAATTCCCATTCCCGGGTGATAGACCCCCATGCAATTCGGACCCACAAGACGGATACCGTGTTTCCTGGCCCTGTTAAGTATCTCTTTCTCCAGTAAAATGGCTTCTTTGTGCCCTGTTTCACTCAATCGTGCGGTGAAGAGATGAACGGTCTTAACGTTCTTCATGGCGCAATTATCAAGAAGATCAGTTACTTGGGAAGCAGGCAGGCAGCATATAACGTAATCAATAAATCCGGGCACTGCCTCCAGGGCAGGATAGGCTTTGAGGTTTAGAATTTTTTTTCTATTGCGGTTTATGGGATAAACACGGTTGGGATATCCATAATCAATCAGATAGCGTAAAAAATTGTAGCCCATAGAGAGGGAATTATCAGAAACGCCAACTACGGCAATCGAAGCTGGGTTCAGGGCACTTTCTATCTGTTCAATGACCATTTATATCATCTCTTTCCGATTCTGATTCTGGCCATATCCCACACATAATCGTACAGGTGGAGTCCCTTGCTGGCGGCGATAATCTCACCATCTTCCACTCCTATCTCCCTGGCCATATATTCCTTCAGCAGTTGAATGCCGGCAAGATTGGAGGGAAGACCGGCCCAAAGATCCCAGGAACGAAAATAGGGCATAAAATGAAGCTTTCCGTAACGGATACGGGTATCAATCCCCCTGAGACATTGGGGGTCATTCAGCAGAATGGACCGGGCATTTCCCACTGCCATATATGCCTGATTGGTATTGAATCCATCGTTTTTGTATATATCAATAACCTGGGAAATCTGCTCCTCCAGATCCTCCCCGTAAGTGTAATCTTCACCGCTTGACCGAGAAGAGGTGATTAATTTTTCCAGATAGCTTTCTACATATTCGATGGAGGTAGGGGGCGGGACTCCTGATCCGGGAGGAATATCCGGGATCAATGGACGGGTACCCGGATGACTGATGTGGATCAGAATATAATCATATTCAATCCGCCTTTGTCCCTTAAAGCTTCCCCGGTCAATCGTATACTCATATCCATTGTCAAAAATATTGTAAATGCACTGAAACCAGGCATCAGGCAGATCTCTTGCCTCTATTTGTTTAATTTTCATAAATTTTTTCTCAACCGGATGATCCCAAATGTTAAATAAGAGTTGCAATAATTTTCGAACGAAGAGCTTTGAACTTGCAGCTAATCGCAATTTAGAATTGTTGAAGTAAAGGGGGCTACCCCTGTTTATTTTGATGTTACGAAAATAGTTCAAGCTGTGCGTTAGCCTTTAGCCGTCAGCTATTAGCCAAAATGATCACAGGATGTTTTGCTATTACAAATTTTTACCCATTGGGTGTTATTCCCTGCTGAGGTAATACCTCGGTTTTTCAAAGCTGATAGCTGATCGCTCAACTTAAGGTTGGAGTTGGATCGGCAAATGTAACGAGATCAAGCGGATGTTGAATGGTTTCATGCAAAAGCTAACACCTAATATCTAACCGCAAGGTCGTAATAGTTTGAGGATAAGTTCTATTTTGCAGAGCTCCCAGGCAGCCAAATAAGAGAAAACACCCCCCATTTTCTTAAAAAATTATAGTATGGTACCGTGTGTCAATAGTCAACAAAAATTCCAGCCTCAATTTAGTCATTTTCCGCAAGGGCCACTCCGGGGGATCTGTCGG
>DAOWNY010000315.1 GCA_030642325.1 Deltaproteobacteria bacterium | reverse complement strand
GCCAATATTGCTTTCAATTTGGCTCACCAGGGTTACCGGGTGGGTATCGTCGATTCTGATTTTCACGGACCCTGTATTCCGAAGATACTGGGAGTAAAAGAGAAACGTTTAATGATTACAAAACAGGGCATACAACCGGCCGAAGGACCGATGGGGATTAAGGTAATTTCCATGGGCTTCCTGCTTGAGGAAGGAGAAACGGTAAGTTGGTTCCATGACTTGAAAAAGGGGGCTTTGGGAGATTTTCTGGCTGAGGTGGATTACGGAGAACTCGATTGGCTGATTATCGACCTTCCTCCCGGTACCGGCTCGGAAAATTACAACCTCTTGCGGGATCTCCCCCAACTGGATGGAGTGGTGGCGGTAACCATCCCCTCTCAACTATCCCACCAAATCGTAGAACGGGGGTTATCTCTTTATCGTCAGGCCAAAGTTCCCATTTTAGGGATCATTGAAAATATGTCCGGGTTCAGCTGTCCGGAATGTAATCGAATTACTTCCGTCTTTTCCAAAAGTCCCGGAAAAGACTGGGCGGAAAATGCAGGAGTCCCATGGTTGGGTGACATCCCCCTTGATGAACGGATTTCCGATGCTTCCGACTCCGGAGTTCCCTTTTGTATCCAAAATCCCCACTTGCCTGCCGCCCGAAAATTGGAGGAAGTAACCAATAACCTGATAGCTCAATTAAAAAAGAGAGAGAAGGATTTATGAGAAGGATTTTACTGACTGGTTTGTTGCTGATATTTTGTTTTATTTTTTGTGGTCAATCCGCCCTTAAAGCCTGCAATGTCTGTGAAATGATCGGAATGGGCGGGAGGTCGCTTGGAATGGGGGGGGTGGATATCGGAATAGCTGATGATACATCCGCCATGGTAAGCAATCCTGCCGGCATTACCCAGATCGAGAACAGCCGTTTTGATTTTGGCCATGGGTTCTTTTTCCCCTGGGTAAGATTTAAGAATAAAGATAATCCATTTCGAAGTTCGTCATGGAGTTATTATCATGATCCGGCCTTCTTCTATCTACCCCAGTGGGGATTTGTGAAGAATCTTTCGGGAACACCCCTGAGCTTAGGGGTAGGCATATTTGCAGTGGGTGGAGGAGGGAGTCGTTTCCAGTTGACAAACGAATATTTTCCCGAGGGGAAAAGAGTCGCCTCGGAACTGGGCATAACCAAATTTACACCCACCATAGCTTATCAAATAACCCCTAAACTTTCGTTAGGTTTTGCTCTTAATATTTATTATTGTCCCCTGGAATTTGAAGGAATAGTGGGCCCGGTCTATATTCAGGTGCAGGAGTCCCATGCCTGGGGGGGAGGTTATGCAGTCGGATTGCTTTATAACCCCACTCCTAAATTGAGAATGGGAATTTCATATACTTCGGAATCCATGCTTGAAGACTTTAAGACCGACTACGGCTATGTTCAGATTGCAGGGAATGAAAGACAGCGACAGAAGAATACCAAGATAAAAGATTTTCAGCTCCCTCAGAAAGTGGGTATTGGGATAAGTTACCAATTCACCCCTAAATTTCTGGTGGGTTTTGACGCCGAATGGCAAAATTACAGTCAGTCTTTTAATAAATTTGTCATAGAAACGGAGGATTTCGGAAAGGCGATCCTTCACCTTAAGTGGAAAGACTCCTACATGTTTGCCATCGGGGCGGAGTATAAGATTACCGCCCGTATTGCGTTGCGAACCGGATATTCCTATACCAGCGAAAGCGTAACCCCGGATGCAGGGGCATTTCCCTACATTCCTTCTACCACCGCAGATTCCCACAATTTTACCGCGGGTTTTGGATATACCTGGAAGGATTTCCTTATTGATGTCGGTTATTCCCATCAGTTAGACAAGGAAGACAAAACCACAGGATCCCGGATCGGGGGAGACTATGAGAACTCCTCACTGGGGTTTGGTGACAACCTCTGCACGATAACTTTTACATGGTTATACAATTAACGGACAGAATGCCCATGGTTTGAATCAAATCTAAAAGAAGAAGGTTTTTCAATGAAATAAATTTTATAACGATAAAAAACATGTTTGATATTGATTCAAATTCCGGAATTAGGGGCCGTAGTTCTTCATTTACTTATGGAATGACTTTAAATTATGGAGGTTGGTTTTAACTTCGGTCTTTTTTCACAATAGACATCAAAGACCTCAACAATTTTTGACCTTTTTTAAGGCTTTGCGCCGGAAAACCCGGACAGCTTTCAAGCTTATCCGACCTTGTGCGGTTAGGTATTAGCTATTTAGGTGTTAGCTTTTGCATGAAACCATTCAACATCCGCTTGATCTATCTACATTTGCCGATCTAATTCCCACTTCAAGTTGAGCGATCAGATGTCAGCATTTAGCTTTGAAAAACCGAGGTATTACGGGAGCTTGAAATAACACCCAATGGGT
>DAOWNY010000076.1 GCA_030642325.1 Deltaproteobacteria bacterium | reverse complement strand
CGCCCCTTCCGATGATGGAAAGGGATTTAAGAACCTTTTTGCCTGGCTTACCATGAACTACCAGGCCAATCATTACACGATGCAGTATGGATATCCCAGATATCCTGTTCTTGATCCTGATAAGGCTTTTAGTATTAAGGGTTTGCTTAGAAAGGCGAGGTAAGAGGATCGGTTTTGTGCTGTAGGCTAAATTCCATAAGGGTGGTGAGGATCAGTCGGTTTTTCCCGGCGGAGGCTAAAAAAGATTTTTTGGTAAAAGCTCCCCTGTTCAAATTCAAATTCAAGTTCAAATGGTTAAATGCAGAACCTTATCATGGAGGGAAGTAAATGACATTCTTATTTTTTAAGAAACAGAGGGAAAGATTGATATTTATATTATTTTTGGCAGTTTTTGGTCTGTTTTTTTTAAAGGGGATTCCCATGGCGGAAGAGATAAAGCCGGGGATTGTTATCACCAGGGATAATTGTGGAAAATATCTTTCTGAACTAAAAAGAATGCTTCCCCCGGGCATGCATGACTGGTGTATGGAAATCGGCTTGAAAAAGGGGTTTATAACCATGCCCATAGTAGAACCACATTATTTTCCTGAGTGGCCCCGTCTTATCAAGGCAACGGAAAACGGGAGAGGTAAATGTAAGATAGGGCCAAATAATGACCTTCTGGGTTGGGAATCCGGTTATCCTTTCCCCGATCCACAAACGGCACTGGAGCTTGCCTGGGACGTATATCCCGAGATTTCACGGGCTAACTCCCCTGATGATTTATCACTTTCCAACTATTGGTATTACTATAGCAAGGATAAGCAAGAGAAAAAGCTCAGTATGTATTTACAGAGAAAGAAATACATGGGAAGAACAATCCCTCCCATGCCCAGTATGCCGGAGGCGAAGAAGACGGGAGTGCTTTCCAAGGAGTCGATCGTCATAAGAGAACCATTTGATGTAAAGGGTTTTATCCAGATGAGGATCAGATATTGGAAAATTGATAAACTTGATGATGTCTATTCATATATACCGGTAATGAGAAGGCTGAGACGGTTGACGGGAAATGATTTATGTGACCCCATGCTGGGAAGTGACAGCGTATTCGATGATTACGAGGTATGGAGACAGAAGCTGAATCCGAAAATGACTTTCAGGATAATAGATAAAGGGGACTTCCTGGTTCCCAGTATATATACCGAACATCCCCCCAGGGACTCGTTCATAAAAGGTCCTTGTTTTCAGCATAACTGGGAGATAAAACCTTTGGTTGTTCTGGAAATAAAGCTGAATGATCCTGACTATCCTTACTCCAAAAGGGTCATTTATATTGATAAAAAAGGAGGTTTCAAAATTTATTGGGGTGATCAGTATGATCAGAAGGGAAGATTATGGCGGGCAAATGGAGGGGCAGCCCTTTGTGAGGAGGTTTCCAGGGATCAGGGTCCGGTGAGGCAATTTTACGGATGGATATACCTGAACTGCTTAACTAGGCATTTCAGTACCATGGATTTCTATCCTTCCTGGGAGATTCTTGATTCGGCCAAGGCCTTTACGGTCAAAGGGTTGATGAAAATGGCTCGATAGCAGGGAGGGAATGATCCAAAATAATCAATAAGGGTCGCAAAATATTTGATGACCCTTCATTTTGTTGTAAATTAGGAGGAATATAATGCCGGATGCAACATATGATGCAATAATAATCGGGGGAGGCAATAAAGGCCTTGTTTGTGCCATGTATTTACAGAAGTACGGTGGCTTGAATACGGCTATTTTCGAGAGCAGACACGAAGTGGGGGGGAGCTGGGCCAGCGAGGAATCAGCTGCACCCGGCTTTATATGCAATACCCATGCTGCTGATATAGGTGATTTTTATGTCAGAATTCTTGAGAGGGATTTTCCCCAGTTTACAGAGCGGGGTTGCGTGCATGTTCCCTATCAGGTGGCTTACGGCACTATTTTCCAGGAGGATCACACCTGCATCGCCATCTATAGCCCCATATCTTCGGACCCTTCCCAGGAAAAAAGTGCGGGAGAGATCAGCCGTTTTTCCAAGAGGGATGCCGACAGCTGGCTTACTCTCTTTGCGCTATGGGAGGAACACGTAAAAGAAGCAACTTTCGGCAAATGGTTTCACGAGCCCGTGCCCGCTTCCTTTTCGGAACCGGATGAATTTGAGAGAAGTCTCTTCAAGTTTTTTGCAGATCCCCGGGCCCGGAAGATCGGCGCCGACCCTTCCTGGCTGGTGAAATCTCCTCTGGAACTGGCAAGGGATATCTTTGAGTCTGATGAACTGATTGGAGGGTTGCTCAGGATTACTCATTCCGGGGCCGGACTCGACCCCTTACTTTCCGGAGCAGGCGTAACGTTTCTATTTCAGTTGTTATGGCTGTTATATTTTGGGCATTGGAAGGGAGGTACCCATTCAGCCGCTCACGCCGCTTATAAATGTTATATCGAGGAAGGGGGAAAGGTTTTTACCGAGTCCGAGGTTGAGAAAGTCTTAATTAAGGATGGAAAAGCTTATGGGGTAAGGCTTTTAGACGGCACCGAGGTAATGGCGGGAAAGGCGGTAATATCGACACTAGATCCTTTTACTCTATGTTTCAAATTTGTCGGCAGGGAATATTTTGACCCCATAACCGTGAGGAGGGTAGAGGGGCTTTCCCGCTGGCGAATCACGGCTGCCTGGCAGCAATGGGCCATTCATGAATTACCCCGTTATAAGGCGGCGGAATTTTGCCCGGATATCGATAAAACCGGATGGCTGGTGCTGGGGAATAAGGATGTATACGGAATGGTGAGAAATCATGCTCAACGCTCAATGAATATGCAGCCGGATGAATTGAATCCGGTAATCTACGCTCCGACCATAACCGATTCCACCATGGCCCCTCCAGGCAAGCATTATTGCGGCACGGAAGATTTTGTGCTGGGGGCGGATCAACTCTCGGAAAAAGAATGGCGGGAGTATAAGAAGGAGTTTAATGAGAAGATGATGGAGACCTGGCATGAATACGCCCCCAACATGACCTGGGATAATGTAGTGGGTTGCTCGCCCGATATGCCCATTGATTGTTGCAACGTAAGGCAGACGGCCCCGACCGGGAACTGGGCGACCATAGACCTTATCCCGTCGCAGGTAGGAAGGTGGAGACCGGTGCCTGAGCTGGCACGCCATAAAATACCCGGCATCAGCGGTCTTTATGCCACCGGAGCGGCCTGGCCCCCCACTGCCTGCGCTTCTGCTTCACAGGGATATACCTGTTATAAAGTTATTGTTGAGGACTTCAATCTGGAGAGATTTTGGGAGAAAAAAGGTTATTCCTACTAAACAATTACGGTATCTGTTCACAGTTTACGGGATTGGGAGCAGGTGTCAACAGAGGTTTTCAAGCAAGCTTCAGCATACCCGAAACCACGGGGACGACCGTTGTTTTTTTCATGATTGTTTAAGTGATAAGTCTTTTCCCGAATCCTGACAACTGAACAACCGTGAACTGCTACAAAATTACCTTTCTCGGATGGCTTAAGGGAGGAATATAATGCCGGATGCAAAATATGATGCAATAATAATCGGGGGAGGCAATAAAGGCCTTGTTTGTGCCATGTATTTACAGAAATACGGGGGGATGGATACGGCCATATTGGAAAGCAGACACGAACTTGGAGGAAGTTGGGCCAGTGAGGAGATTTCTGTCCCAGGCTTTGTATGCAATACCCATGCTTGCGACATAGGTGATTTTTACGACAAGATTCTTAAGAGAGATTTTCCACAGTTTTCAAAGCTAAGCGGCGAACATGTCCCTTATCAGGTGGCTTACGGCACTGTTTTTCAGGAGGATCACACCTGTATTGCCATCTATAGCCCCCTCTCCTTGGACCCTGCCCAGGAAAAAAGCGCTGGAGAGATCAGCCGCTTTTCCAAGAGGGATGCCGACAGCTGGCTTACTCTCTTTTCACTATGGGAGGAGTACTTAAAAGAAGCAATTTTCGGCAAGTGGTTTCACGAACCCGTGCCTGCTTCCTTCTCGGAACCGGATGAATTTGAGAGAAGTCTCTTCAAATTTTTTTCCGACCCCCGGGCCCGGAAGATCGGCGCCGATCCTTCCTGGCTGGTGAAATCTCCTCTGGAGCTGGGAAGGGATCTCTTTGAGTCAGATGAGCTGATCGGAGGGTTGCTACGGGTCGCCCACTCGGGGGCGGGACTCGATCCTTTGCTTTCAGGGGCGGGTGTAACGTTTTTATTTCAGTTGTTATGGCTGTTATACTTTGGGCATTGGAAGGGAGGAAATCACAGCCCTGCCCATGCTGCCTCAAAGACTTTCATTGAAGAAGGGGGAAAAGTATTTACTGAAACTGAAGTTGAGAAGATCTTGATCGAAAATGGACGGGCAATCGGGGTAAGACTTTCCGACGGAACAGAGGTAGCGGCGAAAAAATTGGTAATATCCACCCTGGATCCCTATACCCTCTGTTTCAAATTTGTCGGCAGGGAATATTTTGACCCGATAACTGTGAGGAGAGTAGAGGGGCTTTCCCGTGAGCAGGTTACAGCGGTAATGTATCACTGGGCCATTCATGAATTACCCCATTATAAGGCGGCGGAATTTTGTCCGGATATCGATAAAACCGGATGGCTGGTGCTGGGGACCAAGGATCCGTATGCGATGGTGAGAAACCATGCCCAGCGGACAATGAATATGCAGCCCGATGAATTGAATCCGGTCATATATTCTCCGACCATAACGGATGCAACCCTTACACCTCCCGGAAAACATTATTGTCTTATAGAAGATTTCGTGCTGGGTGCTGATAAACTCTCGGACAAAGAATGGAGGGAGTATAAAAAAGGTTACGCCCGAAAATCGATCGAAGCTTGGCAGGAGTATGCCCCCAACATGACCTGGGATAATATAATAGGTTACGCACCCCATACCCCGCTTGATTGCTGCAACGTAATGCAGACGGCCCCTACCGGGAACTGGGCAACCATCGATCTCATCCCTTCTCAGATGGGAAGGTGGCGGCCGGTGCCGGAATTAGCTCGCCATAAAGTCCCCGGTATCGCCGGCCTTTATGCCACGGGAGGGGCATGGCCTCCCACTGCCTGTGCTTCTGCTTCTCAAGGCTATACATGCTATAAAGTTATTGTTGAGGACTTTAAATTGGATAAATTTTGGGTGGAAAACGGATATTCTTATTAGGAAAAAGGAGGGAACGATATGGAAGGAGGCTACGATCTTTTAATCTATGTGGACGACCTGGAGGAAGCCCTTCGGTTGGTGCGGGTTCAGAAACTTGGCAGCGGGCTTTCCGAAAAGATTGAATTCCTTAAGGGAGATATGGTGGAGTTGGAACCTTTGCTTCAAAGTGAAGGAGATTATGAAAAGTTGAAGGAAGCGGTGGGGGATGGCCTCGAGGATTTAATGGATGGACTGGAAAAAGGGGACGAAGGTGCTTCCTTAAAAATGGTGGAGGGGTTACAGGCGCGGATATTTGAATTGAAAAGGATTTTTGGTATTGAAAAGGCGAAGGAATTAATCAACGGAAACGGATTTACCCTCATAAGCACAGTAGATAAAAAGGGGAAGGCAAACACCGCCTTTTGCGGATCTGCTACTGTTGTTGACGATAATCACGTGGTGATAGGCTGGATGTTGCTGGGTAGATCAATGAATAATTTGCGTAACAACGCCAGGGCAACTATAACCGGATTTCGATTGAGTGAAGGAAATCCCATGGATACCGAAATGGTTCGCGTATATTGTACTTTAGAGTCGGAGGAGATGGAAGGACCTGTTATTGACCGGATGAGGGAAGTTTTGGAAAAAGAGGGGGGAAAGGGCTTTGCCGCCATGGTGAAGAAGGTATGTCTTTTAAAAATAGAAGAAATCAGGGTTTCAATTCCGTAAAAAAAGGAGGCAAGCAGGATTATGTTTTCAAAATATTTAAAAGAGGTTGCCGACATTACCGAGTTGGCCGGGGAGAAAGGTTTTGGCTCAATAATAATTAAAGGTCTAAAATCTCTTTGTGAGGAATTTGCAAAGCTGGAGACCTCAGTTACCGCAGAAGACCTTAAAGAGCGAACGAAAACGGAGTTGGAAGAGATGATGAAGGGTTTGTCGGAAAGTGCTGAGGCGGGGCAGAAGGGTCTTTGTTTGGGGAAATTGAGGCAGCTCCGGGATCAAATTCGGCTGTTGCTGGATCAAGGATCTAGAAAGAAATAAATATAGAGGAGATCGAGATGGCAGAATACAAGCTTCTGAAGGAGTTGGGTCTGGATCAGCCGCCCACTCCTGCCGATGAGATGGGGGTAGTAGAAGAGTTTGAAATGGTGAGGGAAAAATATCCCCAAATCCCGAGGACGATCCTCTTGAAAGAGGATGTATTAAGGAGGGGGGTGACCTTTACCACGGCCGCCATAAAGGAGATACAAGACCTTCCGGTGTCGTATCATGTTTACATCCTTTTCCAGTGGCACAAGATGGACGAAACCAGCGGACAGAAGATACCCGAAAGCATCATTTTCCGGGATGGAACCTATACTTCCGTTCTTCTTTCACCCCCGGAGATGGATCCATATACCATTGACGTAAAAGATGGTGAGTTTTGGCTGTTTTCAGAGGGAGAACCAATTGAGGAGGTCTTTTTTGATCCCGCCCCCCGTTATTTCGGCAAAAGGACGAGCAAGGGACGTCTGATGGAGGAGGTATTAGGGCATGGCCGCAGGCTTCTCTATGTCATTCCGGTTCAACATTGTTATTATTGGGACAAGGGGGACCGGGGGTGCAAGTTTTGCGATATGAATTATATCGCAAAACATCAACTAAAGATCGGAAGATCGGTAAAGCTTCGCAAGGATCCTGAAGACGTTTATGAAGCAGTATATGAGGCTTTGCAGGAAAAGGGGAGACATCAGGAGATGTTTTTTACGGGAGGCACGAATCCCCGCAATGATTTCCAGAATGAGATTGACTTTAATATTGAATTAGTGCAGGCGGTGTTAAAGGCAACCAGGGATGCTACCGGGGACCCGAACCATCACTTACCTGTTTTCTGGGTAGGACCCCCCCTTAGTAAGGAGCAGTATAAGATGGTAAAGGAAGGGGGCTTTACCGGTTATGGTTGTTATTTTGAGATATGGGGAAAGGAGAAATTTGAACTGGTTTGTCCGGGAAAGGCTAAATATTGTGGAGGGTTTGATGGTTTTCTGGAAAGATCCCTGGATGCCGTAGAGGTATTTGGAAGGGGCAATGTGTGTGCGGGTTTTGTTCCCGGGATTGAGATGGCCCCACCGCCTTATGGATTTTCGGAACTTAACGAGGGAGTGGAATCTGCCTTGAAGGGGTACAAGTTTTTATTTCAAAAGGGCTTTGTTCCATCGGGGACCAATTGGAGCATCTCCCCGGGTTCTTATTATTATAAAATTGGCGCAACACCTCCTCCCCTGGAGTTTTTTGCCAAGTACGGATTAGGCAGAGAGCTGTTGCTGGAAGAATACGGAAAAGATATCTGCTCGGATATCCTCAGCAATCAGTGCTATGCCACCTATCCGGAATATCAGAGATTGTTTTGATTTGATAATGAAAGTGAGGACGGGAGGAAGATGATGGATAAATTATCCAAGGAGATAATAGAAATATTGAGAGATTCTGATACCGTTAAGATTTTAACTACCATCGGCAAGGATGGAAATCCTCATTCGGTAATAAAAGGATCTTTACTGGCTCTGGATGAGCAGACAATCGCTTACCTGGAAATGGTTGAGAGAGGTAACACCAGCAAAAACATGTTGAGAAATTTGTGGGATAAAAGGCAGGTAAGCATCTTTGTTTATAACAAAAAGAGAAACATTTCCTATCAGATCAAAGCGGAGCCATCTAAATATGAGTGGGCAGGGCCCATCTGGGACCGGTTTATAACAGAGGCATGGAAGGAGATCCCCGATGCAGAACCCGAGGCAGTATGGATTCTCAAGGTAGGGCAAGTGATAAATGAGGATTATTTTATTAGAAGAGATGAACAGGGAAAAAGAGTAATTACCCAAAAAGTATGGCATCCCTTAAGGGGTCCCAGGAAGTAAAGATCTCTGAAATGAGAATATTG
>DAOWNY010000233.1 GCA_030642325.1 Deltaproteobacteria bacterium | reverse complement strand
GGAAAATAGACAATCTATTTTGATATTATAAAATGCTACAATATTTACATTATGGCATGACCCGTGTAGGGTGGGGGGGGCACGTTTTTTCTGTCCACCAAATGAACTCCAACCACGAACCGGTTGGCATAAAAACCATGCCCTCCTTACGAAACTTTGAGCAATAAAGAAAGTGGAAAAATATTTAGCGGTATAAATTCCGTGCAGTGAGCAAAGCAGCAATTCGACTTAAAACCGGTATGCGCGAGGATGGAAAACCGGCAATGCTGCCCGAAAAGCCAATGTCAGGTGTCAAGACTGACATTGGCATTTTCGTGGTCTGCGAATAGATTAATGATCTCAAAGCGTCAAAAACTTGCTTTACTATAGATTCTCCATTAAAATCTCTGTCTCATCTATCTTCCAGGCCCCGTTTTCTTTTACCAAATGGTCAATCTCATGTTCCGTGATTCCTTTGGGGTTGAATGTGTCACGGGACTTGCTGGTGACCTTAACCGTGGCCTTATCTCCCTCGATTTGGGCGGGGGATACTGAAAACTCCAAAATAACCACCTTTCCGGATTCAAAGGTCTTTCTCCAGTCCTCGACCCATTGTTCTATGGACCGGCCATCTCTCATTTCCCGGGAAGTGTATTCATATGCCTTCTCAAACCGGCCGCTTTTGATGGCATTATAGTAGTTGGATACCGTGGCCTCAGGAGAAGACAAATCCTCGCCGTAAGACCCACCCACTAAAAACAATAGGGTTATAAAAAGCACTCCCAAAGCTACTTTCCTCATTCTGATCATTAATCCAAATTCTCTTGCTAACCTTGTAAATAATTTTACCATTTTGCCGCCTCCTTTAATCTTAATATTTTATCACTTCTATACTTAAGCTCCTTCAGTTTCTCCTTGATGAATCCCACTCTGCCTAACAAAAATCCTCTAATGCCCTGTCACGTGCCAAAAGACATTAGTTGTCTTGGTCCGACCCCCCATCTACAATTTTATTGAGCGACAAGAGGAAATGTGCTAAAAGGTATAATAGCATGGAACACGGATATCTTATTCAAATTGCTTCATATCCATGTTTACTAAATTTATTATCGATCCTTAGAAAACATTTCTTTTTTTTATGAAGTTTGTTTTCTGCCTAATTTATCCATTAACTAAACAAAAACGTAAACGTTCACGGGGGCAGGAACCGGGGATAAATTTCATCACGGACAAAACTTGTTTGTCCATGCCACCCACCACCCACTTAAAAAAAAAGACTTGGATTAATCATCATTTTTCACATTTAAAAAAATTATTTTACTCCGGAGATCTTGTTAAAGATTTGTATTTTGTAGCATGGAAGCATTTTTAAAAAGCCTTACCAACCCGTGAACGGTTACACAAAAACAAAGAGGGAGTATAAGTCAATGCCATTAAAAAATTACGGTGTGCTCAAGGGACGTGCAATTGATCGAAGGCTCGGTTTTGGTGCATCCCCCCATTATGAAATTCACATTATTGATGATGATTTTGATTATCGCATTGCCATCAATGTAAAGTCCAAGCAGCATCCCTCCGAACTTTTGTATATCATCGACGATAGTTTTTCTCACCCCATTACCGATTATCTGCCCGACTTATCAATGGGCTTTACGGACATTCAAAGCAATCCTGACGGTATTGCGCTCGATTATATACGCGGAAATCTCTTTGATCCGAAACAAATGCTTCCCCTGCCCCACGATTTACCAGGCCCCGATAATGATTTGAATGAAAAAATTGATTATTACATTTTACGTGCAATTAATGACGGAGAGGCAATTCTTTATTCATTCGGGGAGAAATGGGGCCCTGAGGAAAACAAAAAAGACAAATATTTTGGGTTTAAACCGGGGTACGGCATTCATGACATCCATATGAATCAGGGCAGTTGCGGAAGATTCAAAGATTATAATCATGTCCGGCAAGATGGTGCCCTGTTGATGCACTTTCCGTCAAATAATCAGTGGGTCGCGGTATTCCTTGCCTTCCAGTCTCAGTGCCGGCATACTGACGATGTTACCGGACACTGCATCAACGGATCCGATACAGATCAGATCCACCCGGAGGGTCGGGTTATGATCCTGGCGGCACTTGTGAACCCGCTGGGGCATGATCCCGGCATGGAAACGGTCACATTGCTAAATACCATGCCGGATACAATTAAATTGGATGGTTGGCATCTTTCCGATAAAAATAAACGGAAATATTCAATTGGAAACAAAACCCTCGATCCTGGCGAGGTTATTACGGTTACCTTACCTGTTGATTCCATCCAGTTAGGTAATAAGGGGGGGATAATTACCCTGTTGGACGAAGGGGGTCTCAAGGTACACGGAGTCAGTTACACAAAAAATGATGCCGGCCGCCGCGGCTGGACTATTGTCTTCTAGCAAAGATTATATGGGCTGGTATCTTATTTATGACCATTAATCCTGACCAATCTTTATCAATGAAAAATGCCGGTAAATTTCAGCACTTACTTTTCAACTATTTGACAACAAAAGGCATCCTGTTTTCAAAAGTAGCAAACGTTAATATGATTAACAGGGCAATGGCGAAATTTTCCTTTGACTTAAAAATTAATCCTTGCATCCTTTATGGTCTTTTCCAGGATAAATCGCGGGAAATCATTTCCATTGCCCACGAAGCGGGACACGTTGTAGTTTACAGGAAGATGAGCAAGGAGAAAGTGCGTAATTACCTCTGCAGCATGTATGCTGCCTCCGGTATCGGACTAAACAGTATTTCTCCAACTGGCCAGGAGGTCATTCTCCACATAGAAGCGCGGGCATCAATTGCCGGTTTTTTCGTTTTAAGAGAAATCGGAGTTGATAAAAACGATTACAACATAATTACACAGTTGATGTCTGAATGGTATGCTACCTATGAAGAGTTATGCCGGGAAGAGGTTGTGAAAAAGGTCAGGTTAAAAATCAGTAAGAATAAAAACGCTTCCTTCCTGATTAACCGGTAATATTATTATCTTCGCTGAGTAGTTGCCATTACTTTGCGTGAAATCGATTGAGTGTCGCTTCTAACTCAAATTTTATGAGACTACCCACCAGAAATACCTTGGGTGAACCTTTAATCATAGCATATACAGAAGTAGTGTTAGGATTATTATTGCCCATGATGATCGTTGTGGGGGAAGAGGCGCCCTTAATTTCCATTTTAATAACCGCATAGGGTTCTTTGAGTCCGTATTCATCAAGGTCGGCAGGATCATCATCAATTAATCTTACTTCCACCAGGTTAGCCACGGTTGATATCAGGCTGTCGATAATCCCATCTTCTTCCCTGCCTTTTATCGGCTTTAATATTTCCCAAGCCTTATCTTCTCTCCGGCAGGAAAAGATCTTTCCTGCTCTCAGTATTTCAACCGACTCTATCGCACCTTCTTTAAAGGTAAAAATCTTTATAAATATCCCTTCTTCT
>DAOWNY010000300.1 GCA_030642325.1 Deltaproteobacteria bacterium | reverse complement strand
GGGATGAAAGAGGTAAGCGGGTTTAGGGACCTGGCGGGCTTGGTTCGGGTTACCACCGGCCCTAAAATTTTGGCGGAAGATTCATTAATTGAATTGAAAGAACTGGCAAAATCATGTGGGATTAAAGTCTTGGATTCAATGATCCAGCAGAGGGATCAAATTGACCCAAAGTTTGTAGTGGGAAAAAATAGATTGAGCGATCTGGTGATCCGGTACCTCCAGCTGGGAGTAAACATGCTCATTTTTGACCACAATTTGACCCCTGCTCAGGTTAGATCCATCACTGATTTTACCGAACTAAAGATTATTGACCGCACTCAATTGATCTTAGACATTTTTGCCCAGCGGGCAACGAGCAGGGAAGGAAAAATCCAGGTGGAGATGGCTCAATTGAAATATCTTCTTCCCCGACTAATCACTAAAAATACCGCAATGTCCCGGCTTACCGGAGGTATCGGGGGAAGGGGACCAGGGGAAACAAAGCTAGAGATTAATCGACGCCGTGCAAAAGAAAGGATGAACCATTTAAAAAAAGATCTGGTGCTCATTGGCCGGAGGAGAAAGCTGCGCCGTTCCAAAAGAGAAAAAAGGGGTATTCCCACAATCTCTTTGATCGGCTATACCAATGCCGGCAAATCAACTATGCTTAATGCCCTTAGTGATAGTGATGTGGCATCCAGGGATCAACCATTTACTACCTTGGATCCCACCAGCAGAAAGATTCGGCTTCCCGGCAGCCGGGAGGTAATCATAACCGATACGGTGGGATTCATCCGGGATTTACCGCCCGACTTAATAAACGCCTTTAGCGCTACCCTGGATGAGTTAAAAGAGGCTGATCTCCTTCTTCATGTTATTGATATGAGTGATCCCAATTTCAGGAATCAGATTTCAGCAGTGGAAAACATTCTGGCAGATTTACAATTAACCGGGATTCCCCTGATCCGGGTGTTGAATAAGGAAGATAAAGTAGATCATAAGTTGATAAATAATTTTTGCCGTACCTACCAGGCAATCTCCATCTCAGCGAAAGTAAAGAGAAATTTATTAAAATTGACGGAAAGGATAGAATACCGGTTTATTGATTTTGATGCGGAGAGAAAATCTCAATACATTCCCTGTCCTCAGGCGGAAGTTTAGTTTCAGGGAGTATCTTTCAAAAATTCGAAAATTCCGGGGTTTTGAAAACATATCAGCTTCAGGTATAATCAAATTTAGTAACTCTACTCGGGAGAGTTACATTCGTTGAATAAAAACCGTGAACCGAGAACCGTAAACTGTTACAATAATTCAATTGGAGTGGGTTCTTAAACGAATCTCAATTAAGCATAGTTCCCAAAAGGAAAAATACGGGTGTACAAAATGGGAGAAATTAAAAGCACAATCGATCTGGTTATGGAAAAGACAAAGAGGATGAGATTCTCTGCGAAAGAGCATGAGCAGTTAAAAGACGATGATTACCGGATCAGGGCTGGAATACTTGCCAAAAGATATCTGAACTCTTATTTGAATTTGGATGGTCTGAAAAAAGAGATCGCCAATTTTGAGGAGGCAATAAGAGGACGAATTTTACAAGATACCCGGAGAGAATTGATTGATTCTCTGGATCCGGAAGGCAATTTTAAAAGAATATTGGCGGGGATCAGGGTCTTGACCGGGGAAAGCAATCCGGAATTAATCGATGGAATTGAACGGCTTATTGCCGAATATCACCAGGCCCGATCCAAACGCTACCAAACTATTTCAGATCAGATGAAAGAATTGCTGGAGAAGGAGGGTATTTTCGGAGATGCGGTGGATCCCCGGGTGGCAACTGATCCCACCTGGGAAGAAGCTTTAAATCAATTACAGGAGGACTACCGGGAAAAGCTCAAAAGATTGAAAAAAAACTGATTGCCTGAATTTTATGTAGCTGTTCGCGGTTTACAGTTCACCCTGAACGGTTTGCCTTACAGGTAGTTGAAATAGGTGCCTGCGACAAACATGAAATTTTTTTGCACCTCTTCTTTTCCGCAGATGATATTACCGTGTCCGGGAAGGAGATATTCCGTTTCCAGCTTTGACATTCTCTCGATGCTTTTTTTTAGGAGACGGCCATCTCCTCCGGGAAAGTCTGTTCTTCCCACTCCCTGATCAAATATTAAATCACCGGTTACCAGGACTTTCATTTCAGGCCAGTACAGGCAGATTGAACCGGGAGAGTGACCGGGAGTAAGATAGATTTGCAAGGCTTTTTTCCCCAAATTCAACTCGCCTTCTTTTAAGTAAAAGTCAATTCGATATTCCGGTTTTTTCATCCCAAACATGGCAAGGATCTGTTGACCTTCCGGCCCTTCAAGAAATTTTTCTTCTTCTCTATGAATGGCCATTTTGGTTTTTTGATGGATAAAATTCCGGTTGCCTTCAAAATGATCGGAATGGGAGTGAGTGCTGATGATCAGATCAATGTCCTCCCCATTGACCCCGTCTTGTTGCATCCTTTCAAAAAGACTTTCCAGATGATGCTGATGCCCCACATCAATGAGGGTGCGCACCCTTCCATCGATAAAATAGGTATTGCAGTTGTTCTCCATAACATTTTCCCAGGGATAACAGTAAAGATCTTCCAATAACTTCATTTAGTTGTATTTTCTCCTTTCTAAAATTGTTTTTCGCC
>DAOWNY010000307.1 GCA_030642325.1 Deltaproteobacteria bacterium | reverse complement strand
GTTCTTTGCCTGGTCAGAGCATCCCAGAAGGTAAAAAACTTCATCTGGTAAGCATTGGTGAGTACCCGCCCCCGCTGCAAAAACCAGTAATAGGAAAGCTGCTTATAATCCATCTTTTGCATAAATGCACGATTGACGAGCATGGAACCACCCGCAGGGCCCAGTCCGGGAACAATCACTGCTCCCGCCTGCCGGAAGAGCCAGCCACCACCGGAAAGGCAGGTGGCCGGGGAGTGGATGGATTCCCCCTTACGCTGGCTTTCGTAATATGCCACATAGAAATTTATCACCCTTCCTTTGCTATTACGGTAATCAATTATCAGGTAGTCGCTTAGATCAAGAGTATCAATATACTTCTGCTCCATCTGCCGGCGGGTTCCGGTCCAATCTCCCACCTTCAGGGGAAATTGATCAAATGACCTTTTGATGGGAATTTTCTCACGAAACTCGATACCCTGAGAAAGAACCAGGGTAATGCAAAGCAGAACCGACGGTACGATAAAGAGGGAAAAACTAACTGGGCAGGCGGCTGATGGCGGGCGGCTGATTACAGCATCTTCGCCTTTCACCTCTCCCTTTTGCCCCCTGCCTTTTCCAGGAATCTTTTGTAATAACCACATCTCAAAAACAAGAATGCCGAGCGAACACATAAAAATGAACCAGCCGGAAAAATCATGGAAAAAACCTTCCGCAACCATGGGCCCCCAGAATTGATAAAGAATGCCCACTGATGCGATGCGAAGGCCGTTTACCATGATGGAAACCGGTACGGTGGAAACAACCAGGATAATTTTTTTCCAGAAAGCCGCCTGGAAAAAATAGGCCAGAAGGATGCCCAGCACAATCAGGGGAATTAAATAGCGAAGTCCGCTGCATGCATCCACCACCTGCAACTGGGTAAAGCCCAGATCTATTACGTTTCCCTCCCTGTAAACCGACATTCCGCAAAACTTCATGACGGCAACGCCCAGTTGAGAAGAAAACAGTTTCAGGCTTACCGAAACTTTATTATAAAGAAAGTTGGGGAGGGGGAACATGGTTAGGATAAAAACCAGTGGAAAAAGGATTACCTTCAGTTTGTGCCGGCCCAGATATATCCAGACAAGACCCAGCAGCACCAACCAAAAAGAGACATACAGGGTAAAATACTCGCCCGCCAGTTCGCCCAGCCAGAACAAGGCAATACCCGGCAGGAAAACCAGCATCCCCTGCCAGGAAGGCATTGAAGGAAGTTCGTTTAACTCCCTTCTTTTTTCCCAAATGAGATAAATGACAATAACCGGGACTAAATAGCAATAAGTATAGTCATCTCTGGACCAGTCATGGGCAATCAACCATTTGAAAGTAGAAAAATACGCCCCTGCAAATAACAAACCCTGCAAGGCGATCCCGGCCCATCCAGCAAACTTAACTTCTTTCATGCCCGCTCCCGAACGACTAATTATCGCAAACTAAAATATCTCCGTCAGGACCTGCCAAATTCTCTCCGCCGCTTTCCCGTCCCACTTGGGGGGGACTAAACCCTCCACATAGTCCCTCTCAACACTTTCCCGGTAAGCCTCAATAATCGAATCCTTCCTGGTGCCTGCCAGGATATTCGTCCCCATTTTGATGGTAATGGGCCTTTCCGTGTTCTCCCGCAAGGTAACGCAGTGCACCCCCAGGGCGGTGGTTTCTTCCTGCAAACCCCCGCTGTCGGTCATTACCACCGAAGCATCTTTCCACAGGAATAAAGACTCTTTAAATCCCAAAGGCGGCAGAAGGAAAATATTGCCGGATAAATTGATCCCAAACTGCCCCATCATCTTTTTAGTCCTGGGGTGAACCGGAAAAAAAATCGGTATTTCCCGGGCAATGTGATTTAGTGCTGAGGCAATCTCTTTGAAGCACACTTCGGAATCCACATTGGAAGGACGGTGCAGGGTTAAAAAAACGTAGTCGCTATGGTCTTTTTTAAGCTCACAAGCGGAAAACCCGGCATAATCATCCTTTTTCATATGCCGCAACTGGTAAAACAGGTTATCGATCATTACGTTTCCCACCAGGTGGATACTATCCTTTTTTTTACCCTCTTTAATTAAATTGTCGGCACCGCTTTCTTCGGTAACGAAAAAATAGTCGGATATGGAGTCGGTCACCATCCGGTTGATTTCTTCCGGCATGGTGAGATCAAAGCTTCTTAAGCCCGCCTCCACATGGGCTACCTTGACCATAAGTTTTTTTGCCACAATACTGCAGGCAAGGGTGGAATTGACATCCCCCACCACAATGACCAGGTCCGGTTCCTCCTTTTTGCACAACTCTTCAAAAGCCACCATGATTTTTGCGGTCTGAACGGCGTGGGAGCCGGAACCGGCATCAAGAAAAAAATGGGGCTCAGGAATGTTCAGATCCTCAAAAAAGGCCTGGGACATTTCATAGTCATAGTGCTGACCGGTATGGACGATTTTGCAGTCAACCTGATTATAATTCTGTGACTCCCGATAAACAGGAGCGATTTTCATAAAATTGGGCCTGGCTCCGGCTATCAAAAATAC
>DAOWNY010000352.1 GCA_030642325.1 Deltaproteobacteria bacterium | reverse complement strand
TGACTCCTATTATTCAATCGGGAGAATGGAGATTGCCCGTTCGATCCTGGAGGGAGATCTGGAGTGGAATGAAGAAACCGCCAAGCGATTTTATAACTGCGCTTTATGCGGAAGTTGCGATAATCACTGTGATTATGTAAACGGAACCTTTTCACCCATGGAAGTCTTCTTGATGATGAGAAGAGAGCTGGTAAAAAGAGGCTTGGGACCAATGCCCAGCCAAAAACCACTGGTGGACAGCACCGAAAAGTATAAAAATCCATTTGCCAAAAAAGAGCGCGGGAAAAAGTTGCCTTTTAAGGCGAAAAAAGTGGATAAAGACACTGAAACCCTCTTTTTTGTGGGTTGTGCCCTTGAATTTGATCCCACTTCCAGTTTTATCACCAAGGAGACCGCTTCAATACTGGACAAGGCCAAGGTTAACTGGGGAATATTGAAAGACGAAGAGGTCTGCTGCGGACTCCCGGTCTTTGAGCTGGGATGCGAGGATCTCTTTGGAAAACTTGCCAAGGAGAATGTCGATCGGATCAACCAGACCAACGTGAAGACCATCGTGACGTCATGTACCGGTTGCATGAGCTCCATGAAACGGGAATGGCCCCGTTATGGTGAGCTGAAGGCGAGAGTATTGCATATTACCGAATATGCAGATGAGCTTATTCAGGAAGGCAGGTTGAAGATCACGGGACGTTTAGATAAGAAGGTCACCATCCACGATCCCTGCCAGCTTGGAAGATTTAACGGCATATATGAGGCACCTAGAAATATCCTTAAGGCCATCCCGGGGGTAGACTTCCGGGAGATGGAAAGGCACCATGAAGAGGCGTATTGTTGCGGTGCCGGAGGAGGATTGATTGCCCTCAGCCCTGAGTGGACGGCGGAAACCGCCACCGAAAGGCTGGAAGAGGCATTGGCTTGTGGAGCGGAGATGATGGTTATTCCTTCCTGCCCCACCTGTTACCTCAATTTTGATATGGCTATCCACGGATATGCCGCAGCGGTTAAGCTCTATGAGTCGGTATGGGCAAAAGTTCCGGCCGCAGCCAAATTTATGGGGGTTGCTCACAAATTGAGCTCGCCTTTTATGAAGATGCGAAAAAAGGTGGATATAGAAGTCATTGATGAGACGGAGCTCCTAAATAAGGTAACTTAACAGGATAAAGGTGAACAATGAAAAGGGGGTGGTTTTGTTTGCCACCCCTTTTTTTTTAAAAAATGGTTAAGTGACAATAACTTTAATGTTATTTATCCACTTAGCCATGGGAAGCGAATTGTTTTACCTATTAAATCTTTCAGTAGCAGCAGGATCAATTTAATGTTGTCACTGTAATCCTGAACCAAAAATCATTTTTTTTTTAATCGGCCGTCGTAGAAAATTGCATTGCAAAAAAATATTACCGCATCTGGCTTTAATCAGAATCCCCTATCTTGCTTTTGAGGGAAAAGGGACTACATTTGTAAATCTTTATCTAATTATTGACGAAGAATTGGTCTTAATTGATTCCGGACCCTGGGGGAAAACATCTATTGAAATACTTTCATCATCCCTTGCCGGACTGGGTTTTTCACTTAAGGATATTACCAGGGTTATTTACACCCATGCCCATCCGGATCATATGGGAGGCGGGGTTCAACTGAACCGGAACGGTAATTTTTCCCAACTGATATACCATGAAGCCCTGGGGAAGGTGGAGCAATACGGTGAATACGTTGAGATGTTCAAGTCGCTTTGCAAGGAGGCATTTTTTGC
>DAOWNY010000003.1 GCA_030642325.1 Deltaproteobacteria bacterium | reverse complement strand
GGGGACCAATCCATTGTCAGCAACGGCCTTTCAAACGGTTTGTCGTTAATCTTGCCTGATACCAGCATATACTTATGCACCATGACCGGGGTAGCAGTTCCTTTAATAAGTTCAATGGTTTCAGACCCCCCGTACAATTCCTCCAGCTTCCCCTTCCTGTGGCGGCCGGTTACAATCAGGTCAATACCCTCTTCTTTAGCGGTGGCTACCGCCTTGGGAACCGGATCGCCCACCACGATATAGGCTCCGCATTCCATCCCCTGCTCAAAAAGGCTTTCTGCCCAGTCAATAAAGCGGACATTAGCAATTTCCTTAAGTCTCGTGGCAGTATCTTTAAGATAGCCGGCGCCCCGGTGCATGGCTACTTTCTCCCTTTCTATGACATGGAGAAATACTACATGATTCAGACCTGACTTTCTCAGTTCCATCAAGGAGTTTAAGGCATCAAACCATAATTCTTCAAAATTAGTCACAAACAGCATTTTATTTATCTTCACGAAAAGTCTCCTCCGGTTATGCGAAAAATAATTTTAGGCCATGGTCTCCTTTATTGTTTCTGCCAATTCCTCCGGTTCCACCGGCTTTTCCAGATAAGCCTCCGGCTCAGGAACTCCTTCTTCTCCAAACTCAGTTAATGCTTCCTGGGAGCGCAGGAAAGTTCTTTTGGCGATGCCGGACAGCATGATAATCGGTATTTTTTTATAGGAATCGTCGGTTTTCAACTCACGATACAGCTTGATTCCACTGCGTTTGGGCATCAAGACATCCAAGATAACTAAATCCGGCTTTTCTTCTTTTATCTTAGCGAGCGCTTCCTCGCCATTTTTTGCTACTATCGACGTATGATTATTTTCTTCTACCACCGTGGAAACAAATACTCTTACGTCGGCATCATCATCTACAATGAGTACTTTCACGATATATCCTCCCTATGGTTTTTGATAATGAAATTACTATTCCATCCCTCTATACGGCAGGCGAATGGTAAAGGTGGAGCCTACTCCATCCGTTGAATCTACCGAAATAGTTCCTCCATTTTCTTTAATTATTTTCTGGGTAACTAAGAGCCCCAGGCCTGTTCCCTTACCTCCCTTGGTGCTGAAAAAGGAAGTAAAAAGTTTCTTTTTGACACCTTCATCCATACCAAAGCCATTATCGGAAACATCCATCCGGATCATATGGTTGTGTTCACGTGCAGTATTAATTTGCACCGCCCATATTTTTTTGTCGCTTGAGTCAAAAATACAGGCATCAATGGCATTGGAAACTAAATTAAGTAAAATCCGATGGATAGCCTGGGAATCCATGGAAACTTTGCCGATTGAATCATCAAAATCCCGGATGATATTAATATGGTTTTCTTTTGCCTTTGGTTCCAAAAGGGCACAAACCTCCTCGGCTATTTCGTTTGGATAACAATCTTCAAACTCGGGTTTACGTTCTTTGGAGTAACTTAGAAGATCCAGCACCAGATCGGTTATTCGGTTAACATTTCTTTCTATCATGGACCAGCCGGATTTCAGTTTTTCGGTGTTATTTTTGGCGAGGGCGATATTGGTTACGTAGATGCCGCCCCTTAAACCAATCAGGATGTTTTTTATGTAATGGGCCAATCCGGCAACCGTCTGTCCGGTAGCTGCAAGCCTTTCCGATTTAATAAGTTCCTGTTGCAGTCGTTTTACTTCCCTTAAATCCCGGAAAAAACCGACGCTGCCTATTACTTCATTTTTTTCGAAAAGAATTGATCCGGAAAATCTGGTGGGGACGCTTTCACCATCTTTTGATACGATTGAAATTTCTCGCCACAAAAAATGGTCGATGGCAATTTCCTGGTGTAAACCCTGGATAAATTCTTCTTTAATCGGCTCAGGGTAGAGGTCTGCAATGTTCATCTTTCTTATAACTTTATTGCGGCGATGCCCAAAAATTATTTCCGCTCCCTGATTATATGTTATGATATTTCCCCATCCGTCAGTTGCGATTATACCGTCGTTGGAGATGGTAATTAATTTGTTTTGAAATTCAGCCCTGCGTTTTACTTCTTCGGTGGCAATCTTTACCATATGCTCCAGGTCTTCGGTATATTCCTTGAGCTTCTTTCTAATGGATAATCTTTCTTTGGCCCTTTTGAGGGCAATGGCAAGGGCTTCATCTTTGATAGGTTTATTGATAAAATCAGATGCATCATGTTTGAGGGCATTGATTGCGGTATCCATATCGCCGTGCCCGGTAATGATGATAACCTCCGTGGCGGGATGAATCTCCTTGATGTGTTTTAATACTTCAATGCCATCCATGCCGGGCATTTTAATATCCAAAAGGACAATGGAATGTTTTTCCCGGTTAAAAACTTCTAAGCCGTTTTTACCGTCCTTGGCAGTGGAGACAAGATATCCATCTTTTCCAAGTGAGATGGCCAGAATTTTTCTGATTCCCTCTTCATCGTCAATGAGTAGTAGTTTAAGCATGTTTTCCATTTAATTCGTTTATTGGCAGCTCGGAAATCTGAGCTCGAAAATAGTTCCTTTTCCCACTTCACTCTTTACGTTAATGGTGCCGTCGTAATCTTTGATAATACCGTAGCTGATGCTCATTCCCAACCCCGTGCCTTTTCCCACTTCTTTGGTGGTAAAAAACGGTTCAAAAATTTTGTCGGTTTGATCTTCCGGTATCCCCTTACCGGTATCTGAAACAATTACTACTACCGTTCCATCTTCCGAAAAGGATTTAATTTTCAGCAGTCTTTTCCATTCCAGGTGCTTTAAACTGATACCCTTGTCATCCATCGCGTCCATTGCATTGGTAACCAGGTTTAAAAAAACTTGTTCCAAACGGTTATGATCCGCCATTATTGGGGGAAGTTTATCATCCAGGTTTAGCTCCGTCTCTATCTGGTGGACCCTGAGTTGTTGGCCCATTACCCTAAAGACATCATTAATGGGATCATTCATATTCACCTTGGTTATTATAATATCACTTTGCCGGGAAAAATCTCTTAAGTGCTTAATTATGTTAGCTGCACGATCCACCTGACTGCTCATTTCCTGAGCAATGCTGCGCAACTCTTCCTTTTCGATGGTTTCTCCTCTTTTCAACATCTTGAGAAAATAATCAGAGCTGATCTGGATCACGCTTAAGGGCTGATTCAACTCGTGCGCCATACCCGAGGCCATGGTGCCAAGAGTAGTCATTTTACTAGCCTGAACCAATAGAATCTCTTTTTCTATGCTCTCGGTGATGTCGGTTGTGGTTGCGATGAGATAATGTTTTTCCAGATGCCTTACTGAGCTGACGTGAATATTGACAAAAAACGGGGTGCCGTCCTTTCTTTTGTGCCGCCTTTTCGAATAAAAACTTGATTGTTTGGCGGGGAGATTTATCAACCCCTCTGCTAATTCATGATTTGCATCATATTCTAGATCGGTAAAAAACATTTTGAGCAACTCATTTTTTGAAAATTGATAACATGCCTGGGCCCTCAAATTTACATCCATTATTTTTAAGGTATCGCGATAAACAATGAAGATAGGGTTTGGATCGGCATTAAACAATGACCGATATCTTTTTTCTGATTTTCTCAGGTCCTGATAAGTCTCTTCAAGTTTCTTTGTTTTTTCAATAACCTTCTGTTCGAGAACCTGGCTGAATTGCTCAGTTTTTTGGAGGAGCTGGGAATTCTCGATGGCCACCGCCAGTCTATTGCCGATCAGGGAAAAAATATTTTTATCTTCCTGGGAAAACTTGCGGGAAGTATGACTGGAGATCCGTATAACCCCGAAATTTCCGTTTTTTGAAATAAGCGGGATATAGGCAACCGATTGCAGCCCCTCCTCCAGGATCAGCTTGCGATAAGGTGTCTTGGAAGTGGTGATGTCTTCAATGATAATGACGTTTCCTTCCTCAGCTGCTTTTCCCAACAATCCGTCCCCTAACTTGCGATCTTGCTTCCAAAACTTATGGGAATAACCATTTGCGTGTATCAATCTAAGGTTACCCACTCCCTTTTCTTTTAAATATATTCCTAAGCTGTCAACGTTTAAGCTCCTGATAATTTCGTCAGTAACCGCCCTGAGCCGGTCTTTTACCTGGAGAGAACTTCCCAATGCGGTGTAAATTGAACAAAGACTGGAAAGTTCCCTGTTTCGCAGTTCCTGTCCCTCCTTTATTTTCTGGAGACTTTTAGTCCTTTCCTTAACAATTGTTGACAAGTCATTGGAAAATTGATCAAACAGGTCATGGACGACTTTTTTTTCAAAAACCCCTTCCCTCAATGCTTTTTGGACCGCCAGCTTTTTTTCTTCTATCTGGACGAAATCCCATACATACATGGCGTCAATATGATCCATCAACGAAATGTCAGCCGGTTTGGCTTTACTGATGGCGGCCCGAACTTCTTCACTTCCGGTGAGTTCAATAATCAGATTTAAGCCAGGCAGATTAAACAGCTCTCGATAGTCTTGAACAGTAAATATTCCATGGTTTTGTGCATATTTTAGACCCACTGCATGCTGGTTTATGTCGGCTACTCCCAAAATATCCGGTCTCTGGCCCGCAAAAGTATCGCCCAGAAAAATTTGAAGAATGACCTTGCATGCCCTGCCGCCCCCAATGAATGCAATTTTTTTATTCTTTAGAATTTTTTTCATTCAGGAAATTCCTAAAAAAATTGGTTAGCCAACCAGGATAAAAGAGTCTAAAGAAAGAAAATAAAAGTGACAACTATAAAAATAGGGAATAGGATCGGAATCGAATATTTCAACATATAGCCGAAGAAGCTCGGCATAGGAGTTCCTGACTCTTCGGCAATGGATCGAACCATAAAATTGGGGGCATTGCCGATGTAAGTATTTGCCCCAAAGAACACCGCTCCTGCTGAAATGGCCTTTAAGTAGATAGCATTTTCGGCAATGAGCATGGGGACCGCCTGAGGTTCCGGTATTCCCGTATAGAATTTACCGAGGACGGTACTGAAGAAGGTCAGATAAGTAGGGGCATTGTCGAGAAAACTGGATAAAATGCCGGTAACCCAGAAATAATGGACCGGTTCTGTGACGGCATTGATGATGAAGGCAAGATTTCCCTTGTCTCCTGCCTTCAGCAGATAAAGACAGGGGGTCATTGCCATGAAGATACCGGCAAAGAGATAGGCCACTTCCTTTATGGGGAACCATGTAAATTCATTGTCCTCCCGGAGTTTTTTGGAAGTGAATATTAATGAGAGGATTCCCATGATAATGATAAATCCATCCCGTGCCCATTCCTGAACACTACGATGTATGCCCAGGGTATTTATTTCACCCCAGTCAACCAGGCCGCTTACTATGACCGAAACCACCAAACCGATAAGAAAGATGAAATTAACGCTCCCGTCTAATCTCAGGGGTTCTTTGGCTTCTTCAACGGGCACCTTGGCCCCTTCTTTTTTATAGAAATAGGAGTCAACTATAAAATAGAGGATCAACAGGGTAATGGCCGCCACCAGCATATGGGGAAGGATGTTAAAGGTCCAGAAAAAGGGAACCCCATGCAGGAAACCCAAAAAGAGGGGGGGATCACCCACCGGGGTAAGGGACCCCCCGATGTTGGCTACCAGGAAAATGAAGAATACCACCATAAAAGTTCGATATTTTCGGTAATTATTGGCCCGCAAGAAAGGACGGATAAGAAGCATGGCGGCTCCGGTGGTCCCCATCCAGGAGGCTAAAACCGTTCCGATGGTAAGAATTACAGTATTTACCATCGGGGTTCCCCGCAAGCTTCCCCGCAGCAATATGCCGCCGGAGACAGTAAAAAGTCCCCAAAGTAAAATAATGAAGGGGACATAATCGGCAATCATAATGTGAAGAAAACCGTGGGCAGCGGTCGATTTATATACGGCCAGCATGGGAATTGCGATGGCCACCGCCCAAAAGGCCGATACCTTGCCAAAATGGTGGTGCCAGAACTCCGGGGCAAAGAGAGGAAGCAGAGCGATGGAAAGTAGTATTCCCGCAAAGGGGATAATACTGTAAAGGGGGAGCACTTCTCCCAAGTTAATATGTTGACCGTGTGCTGCTTCGGTGGAATGCTCGGAGGCTGCCTTTCCGTCTACAGCTTCGGTGGAATGCTCGGAGGCTGCCTTTCCGTCTACAGCTTCGGTGGAATGCTCGGAGGCTAGGATTACTGAGGGAATTACAAGCAGGATCAACAGCGGTAAAATGGCGAAAATCAACTTTTTTTGTCTCATCGGTAGTAGTGCTCCTTTCTCAAATGATAGTGGTTTGGCTCCCCTATTATAATAAAAAGAGGTGATAGGTTAATAAAAAAATCCTATTATTTTTAACATATTGAGCAAACGGTGTCAATCATCCCGCGGCCGGTTATTTGCAAAAAATAATGCGGGATAATTATCGACAGATAATTAAGAAGAAGGGGGGATTGGGAGAAGGAAAGGGAACTTATAAAATTATCAGTAACTTAGGCCCTCTTAATCCGGATTAATTACTCCGGCGGTTGGTTCTTTGCTCAACTATCTTTGTGAAAAAATATTTTATATATTTACCGCCTGGTGGATTTGGCGGTTAAAACCTGGTAACCGTTCACGGGGGCAGGAACCGGGGATAAAATTCATCACGGACAAACAAGTTTGTCCGTGCCACCCCCTTAAAAAAGACCCCGATTATTCATTTTTTTGTCAGATGAGCCACTGTGCGGTTATCCTCAACCAGATACTTTTTGGCTGCTGCCATAATTTCTTCCGGGGTTATTTTTTCGATTATATCCAGTTGCTTTTCCATATATCTCCAATCCCCGACCACCACCTGGTAGTAAGAAAGCATTGAAGCCAACCCCTGGTTGGAGCTTAAAGACCGAATAGAATCAACCTTAAGCCGGTTTTTAACCTTCTGAAGCTCCTTTTCTTTTACAGGTTTTTCTTTTAATAGGTCGATTTCCCGGTATATTTCCCCTTCTAATTCTGAAAGGGGGTGGGTTAAGGCCGGGTTTGGCAAAAACAACAAAAAAATTGGGGTATTTCGCTCCCGGGAGACCGTTGACCGTATTAACACTGAGAGCGATTTTTTTCTTCGACCAATTTTCGGTAAAGCCTGATAATACTGTTAACGGTTATTTTCATTGGTTGACCTTTCCTCTGTTTGGCGGCACACAAACATCGGAAAAAACAATAGCATAACCCCATTAATTTTTAAAGGATTAAATTCCAGGGATTTTTTGGTTGCTTTTAACGTGAAGGACTTTTATTGTAAGATGGTTACATCGAAATCATTGCTGCCGCTATTGCCATCATAAAGCTGGGGGTGCTGGTTGTAACGGGATCCCACTCCCAGGTAAGCCTCTTCTATGCTGATGGCAGAGTTTTGGTTATTATCATAGTTTTCACTCACCAGAACATTCAGTAATTTATATGTTAGCCATCCATGTCGCCATGCACTGCCCTCCATTGCTTCTTCATCTCCCCTGCAAGCGGTGAGGACTACCCACTGATTTTTAGTTAAATCTCTTCCAAAAACCAGGTTCAAAACCGGTTCACCATAAATGCCGGCTATTTTGGTAGTGAATTTATAGTGCACTTCTTCCCCTTTTTCATCCGGTTTGGCACCACGCCCGATAAATGAGCCGGAATGACAGGTATCAAGAACGATCCCTATTTCCACCCCATCTCCCCCCGACAGCAACCAATTTTCGAGTTCATTTTCTGAAATATCATTCCGGTAAGAATAATGAAGACTATCATAGGGACAAATATAGCCCCTGGCACCGGAAGCTACCCCATGACCGGAGAAATAGAAAAAAAAGCTGGAAGCATTTCCAACTTTGTCCCGGATAGCCTCCTGAATCGCTGACTTTGTAGCAGCGGAATCGATCAATACGACAACATGCCATCCGTTCTCCTGTAAAAGATCACCCATGGCTATGGCATCATCATCAGCATAAGTGAGATCGGGAATATACGGTTCGCCGCCATCGGGATTAACGGCATTATCCTGATAATCGGAAACACCAATCAGAACTGCTACTCCATCGCATTCTTCGAATTCCACATGCAAGGTATAGCTTCCCGTATTGTTTTGATCGTAATGTTTTACGGCAACATAGTATACGCCTGCGCTTTGATAGGAGCAGATACGAAAATTGTAGTCGGATCCACCGTCATCATCATCCCTGATCGTGGAGCAGTCGGAATTCTTAAGGTATCCACTGGTATCCGTAATTCCGATGGTATAAACCGTGAGGGTTCCCGGCGTAGTGAGCTCCACTTGAAAATAGTCATAATCTCCCCCGGTTTCAATGTTTCCGCCTGTTATACTGTTAATGTCCAGCAGGAAAGCATTGCTGCAGCTATCACCAAAGTCATCGGTCTCCCCGTTTTTATCCATAACGCTGAGAGCATCCAGCAACATCCCGTCAGAGGAGCCATTCAACTGGAATCCGGCCATGGCCCGGTTGGATGAATAGCTGACATAAGTTGCATGGTCAATGCTTTCCGTAAACAGATCTTTTGCAAATTTCACCTTTTTGGCATTTCCCTCCAGAGTCAGACTGGTGGTGGCCATTGAATTGCCGCTGTCATCATAAGCGGTCAGGGTAACCGTCGCCAGGTCATCCTCGGTGTTTATAAGGGCGATGCCGGTCCAGCCGTCTTTTTCTAACTTGGCAAAAATCCCCTGCTTACCTGCATTGCTGATCGCCGTGTATCCTGCCAGTTGATTCCGGTTATTGGTGCCGAAGAGTTCAAGACCGCAAACGGGGTGGGATGCCTCAATTTTAAGCCAGGCTGTATCAGCGGACAGACCGAGAGCTGCCATGGTGCCTATGTACTTCCCATTACCGTTAATCCGAAGAGACTGGGGGGAGAGGGATGTGCCCCCACCGTTATAGGGAGTGACGGTAAGATCACATGGGGAGGTGGAGGGATTATGGGCCACGATTCCGGTCCACCAGCTGGAGTTATTTACCATGTGGGGATAATAGAGGGTTACGGCGGTATAATCTTTGAGCAGGACACCGCCCAGATAATTGTCCCCGCTTTCCGTGGTGCTCCCGAACAGCTCCAGACCGATCACACCGTTACTGTTTTTTATGACCGCCGAGTTGATCTCTTCCCCGGGCGTTTCCCCAAAGAGACTTTTGATGGTGAAGGCCGCATGTTGATTAGCACCCAGGGTAATGGTTTTGGTATCCTGATTATCAAATTGGATGATTAACTCCCGGGCGGATGAGGTGGTATTGAGCAGGCTGATTCCCGTCCACCAGCTTTGAGTAGAAGCGATGTGGGGAACATATATATCGCTGCTGCCAACCTCCTTTACCGCCGGGATCGCCACCCGGTATTTTCCTTCTACAAAAAATTTTGTATAACCCAGTATATCGGGGGAATCGGTTTCAAAAACAATATATCTGATCCGGGAGGGATTTGCGAATTCATTGCCCACAATAATTTCCCGGCGGCCCAGGGGAACCAGGGTAATCTCGGGAAGGTTTGAGACCTCTTGTCCGGTATTATCATAGGCCTTCAATTCTCCGCTCAAGCTTTGTTCATTGCCGGCATTGATCACACAAATCTCGGTTTCCCATGTATTGCCGCTGTCAACGTGGGAGAAGTAGAGGGGGGAGGCACCCATGGAACGGGAGAATGATGAAGGGGGATTGAGATCTTCCGGAAAAGCCTTTGATTCAGTTTGAAAATCGATGGTAAGATAGACTGAAATCAAGGCAATGATCCCTGAAATCATCCGCATTAAAGCTAACTTGCCCACTATGATTTCCTTCTGAAGTCTCATATGCCGGAGTGCAAGGACGGCCTTAATCAACCGTAAACAATTACTTTAATCGTCACTACTCCCGGCTTACCTTTATAATCGTTCATCAATGTCATTAACTTAAGAAATTTCTGACTTCATCATAGATTTTCACGGTAATTTTCTGCCCGTAATTATGAAATAGACATGCCTTCAAAAGTCAATTTTTTACTACCTGCCCATAAATATTTCTGCGAAGCAAAATTGTTCATAGTCAGAAAGAAACTGAGGTAGATTTTTTTTCTTTTTGAGCTTTACTTTAATATCTTGATCACCGACTTCAACTTCACCACTGTTCATAATAAATTTGGCATTGTTAATTTTGGATAGTTCTATACAGCGCAACATCTTGAAATAATACAATAAAAATTATTAAAACCTATTTTTATTTAACAATGCCATTTTTAATTGACTAATTTATGGTTTTACTACATTTATGGTAATTCCTGTTGTGTTCACCTTTTTTGCCTCATATTCTGAGGGTGGAAGCTTTAAAAATTCACCCACGGAACTCGGTACCAGGCTGTAGTAAATGACGGCCTTTATCTTTACCGCGCCTGGGGCTATATCCTCCGGGACTTCCCAGGAATAAGTTTCAACCTTGGTTTCCCGCGGCCCAAGGCGGTAATCCACTTGCGTATTCTCCTTAGTGTACCACTGACAGATCGTCATCCTGCCTTGAGGATCAAAAAAGGGCCTTCGAAAAATCCTTGCCCCCTGAGGGAGATTGCCGTCCCTTTTAGCGCCCTTAAATCCTTTGATTTCCATGATTTCCCCCATCGCCTGGTAAGCGAAGGCCTGGGAATCAGAGATGGTATATTCTTCTCCCTGAAAACCCTTTTTATCTACCGGCAGATGGTAGGCCTTTCCTTTAGAATCAGTGGCCCATACCTCCAGCCAGAGCATCCTTTCCTCTGAGGAGCCTGAAGGGATATAGTGCCCCACCTTGCCATTAAAAAGCTCCGCCCTTATTTTCAGAGCAGAACCGGGAAGCACCTCGTTCTTTTTGACATAAAGGGCAATATCCACCGCCCCGGACAGCTTATTTGCAAAATGGGCGCCGTGAAAGGTATGATGAGTCATGTCTCCTCTATCTTTGCCCCCACCGGCCGATTTTCCGGGAGCATGATACATATGACAGTCCTGACATCTTGCCCCTTCCCGGGCATATGGCCCGGCCTTCCACTCCCTATAAGTCTCTTTTACCCAGGCGCCGTAAGGGCTCTGCTCGTCATGACAGGTGGCGCAAAACCTGGAACTTCTGATAAAATCGGAATATTCGGCATCATGGGCGGAAGATTTAGCATCATTTCTTGGCCCCTGTTTTACCTTTCCCGGATTTATAGTATAGCTGAAGTTAAAAGGCTCCTCTTTTGTGGTTCCGGTGATACTGTGACAGATATCGCAACTTACCCCTTCATTGACCCTTGTTCCTTCGGCAGGAGGTTTGGGCGGGATGTCTCCGGTCAAAAACGCTAAGGGTCCGTGGCAGGCGATACAGCCGCTTTTTACCCCTGCCACCTTTTTAAGCTTAAGGGCATGGGGAAGCGCTAATTTGAAATACTCCACATCATCCCACTCGTGAGTAAAAGACTGAGACATTAAAGACGTTTTCCATTCCTGATAGATCTCTTTGTGACACATGCCACAACGTTTTGGTTTGCCAAAATCCTCGTACTTGAATTTACCCTCCTCTGCTCCTTTTGCAGGGAGCACTCCCAGGGCAAAGATTAAAACTCCTGAAAATATATTTATTATCAAGATTCTCAGAGATAATCTTCCCATAATTTCCTCCATAAAAATTATTTTGGTTTATCCATTTTCTGTTTTTTCAGGGTTCCGGGATATTTTTTGACCAGGGGGCTCTGAAATCATTTAATAGACCACTAAGGTTTCCAGACCTCCCATACTTTACCCACCAAATCCGGGCCAGGTTTGAGGGTGGACTCACCCGGCTTCCACCCGGAGGGGGTGGCTTCGGTCCCTTTCGATTCCCGTACCTGTTGAAAAGCCTGGACCTGGCGGAACAGCTCAACTACGTTACGACCTACCGGTGGAGTTAAAACTTCCATTGCCTGAACGACTCCATCGGGATCAATAATAAACCGTCCTCTGATATCTACTCCTGCCTCTTCATCGTAAACTCCAAAAATCTCTCCCACCTTGCCTCCGGCATCAGAGAGCATGGGATACGGAACTCCTCCATCAATCATTTTTGAGAGTTCTTCTTCCTGCCAGATTTTATGCACAAAGACGCTGTCCACGCTCATAGCCAAAATCTCTACTCCCAGTTTCTGAAATTCTTGATATTTGGCGGCAACTGCCGTCAACTCGGTAGGTCAAACAAAGGTGAAGTCCCCCGGGTAAAAACAGAGCACAACCCATTTCCCCAAATATTCAGAAAGCTTAATCTGCTTAAATTTTCCCCCATGCAATGCCGGGGCTTGAAAATCCGCTGCCTTTTTTCCTACTTTAACCATAGCTTTTTTTACCTCCCTTAATATGCTTGCGCCATCTTGAACTTTTTTTTCCGGTAAAGAACCCACCGGACCACCAGTGGGTCTCGCACAAGAAACATCTATCTCTTCTCCCATCAGCATTACCTCCTTTTTGTAATTTTTACCACCGAGGCCCCCGTGGGGATCCTCACAAGTGGGACATTTTTCATAAATATCCGGCTGCCTGCCAGGCGGTCATTCCCCCGGTGACCACGCCGAGATTGGTAAATCCATGCTGCTTAAGTATGCTGGCTGCCAGACTGGACCGATGGGCGGTCTTGCAAAAAATCGCTACCGGCTTTTTGGTTTCTACTTCTTGATACCGAGTGCGGCAATCCGGAGCAGGAATATGCACTGACCCTTCAATATGAAATTCATCCCACTCCCGCTTTCCACGGGTATCAAGAATCACCAGGTCCTCCCGGCGTTCAAGACGTTCTTTAAGGTTTTGCACCGACATCTGGAATAGATATTCCAGGGGAAATGCATTTATTGCCCACGCATGGATTCCCCCTTCCAGGTACCCTATCACTTGATCCAGTCCAACCCGGCGAAGCTGAACAGTGGCTTGGTAAATCTCTTCCTCGGTATTTCCCACTAAAAGCAAGGAAACATCCGGGGGAAGCACCCATCCGGCAAATGTAGAAAAATTACCGGCAAGATCGAGATGGTAAGCCCCGGGGATATGACCTCCCCCAAAGGCAGTATAGTCTCTAAGATCAACTACGAGATGGCCGTCATTTTTGAGTCTCCGGAATTCTTCAGGTTCTAAAGCCTTAACTTCCGGCAGATCTTTTACCAAATCCGGACCCTTGCTGTTAATGGCCGAGCAGCGGCTGAAGTGATCCGGTACCTCCGGCATGCCTGCCAAGAGAGAGTTCTTAAATGCCTCTTTGGTTTTATGCTGCAGGGCCGTATTGTATCGCCGTTCATAACCGATGGTGCTGGATCGCTTGGCTCCCATGGCCCGTCCGCACAAAGAACCGGTGCCGTGGGCCGGATAAACTTCGCAAAAGTCAGGAAGCTTTAAGAGTTTCTGATGGATGTTGTCATATAGCATAGAGGCCAGCTCCTCTGCCCGTCCCGGGAAGAGATCGGGTCTGCCTACATCCCCTACAAAGAGGGCATCTCCGGTAAATACCGCTACCGGTTCTTCACCCCGGGAACGGTCGGTAACTACACAGGAGACATGCTCCGGGGTGTGCCCCCCGGTTTCCAGCACCTTAAACTCCATATCTTCGATTTCAAAGCTGTCTCCTTCTGCTACTGCTCTATGCTCAAACCGGCAGTTGCCCGCTTTGGGGGCATATATCTCAGCCCCGGTCAATTCCTTCAGATCCGGATGACCGGAAACAAAGTCGGCATGGAGGTGGGTTTCGATGATGTGAGTGATTTTAAGCTCCAGATCTTTTGCTGTTTTAATATAAATATCTACATCACGCCGGGGATCAATTATGGCGCAATACTGATTTCCTCCCACCAGGTAAGAGAAATGGGCAAGTCCCTCCACAAAAAATTGCTGTATGTACATTTAATTATATCCTTTCTTGCTTTTTTGTAGCTATTTCAGGCTTCCGCCTAAACACTTGAACAGAGCACATTTTTTTAGATAAGTCGGGACAGCTCATTGATATGCCCCCTTTCCTGCTCTGCCAAATCCTGGAAAAAATTTTTGAGAGGCGATCTTACCTTTTCCGCCATTCTCCGGTAAAGATCAAAAGCCTTACATTCGTTTTCCAGAGCTATTTCCAAAACATCTATCTTTTCTTTAAGAGGGTTCTCTTCCACGAACAACAGGGCTTCAGGGAGAGAAATTGCCCCTTCTGTAAATTCCGACTCCTTAATATCCTTTAAAAGTGGTGCTTTTGGACAAATTTTCTTCAATTGCAGGTAGAGGTTTTCCATATGCCGCTCTTCCATTTGGGAAAGTATTTTTAGCAGGCCGGATAACTCTTTTTCTTCCATTTTTTGGGCAGCCTGAAGGTAAAAAATCCGGCCCGTTTTTTCCATTTGGATGGCAAACAAAAGAAGCTCCTCGATTTCCTTTATATCTTTAAAAAACTCTTCTGCCTCTTCAGGAGGGCCTTTTACCTTCTTATAGGGCCAATTGATAATTCCACCCTCCATATTGTAGAGTTCCCAGAATCCCAGGTTGCAAAGGAGGATGGCTCCAGCCAGACTTCTTCTTCCTGAACGGCAGTACAGGATAATTTTCTGCGGCGCTTCCAGCTCTCGATATCTTTTATCCAGCTCATTTAATGGAATCAGCCTGGCTCCGGAAAGATGCTCTTTTTCATATTCTTGGGGAGTTCTTACATCCAGCAGGAGGTAGTTCTCTTTTCTGTCCCCCCGGATAATATTCCAAGTTTCTTCAGGGGTTATATCTGTCACATTATCTGCCGAACAAATAAACGCTTTAGCCATTCTTATCCTCCTATATCAAGAGGTTGAAAGCAAATTAGATAGCAACCGCCGGCCTTTAAATTTCAGGTATCCGTTCACGGCTCACGGTTGTCTGCTTTGTGCTCATATTGCTTAAAATAGTTAATGAATCACCAAGCTTACATTACGGGATTGTTTGTCCTGCCTGCAACCATCTTTGTAGACGTTTACAGGTGCACAGTTTACGATTCACGGGTTAAATCCCCATCGTTTTAAACCTTGAATTGTGAACCGGTTATAATTTCAGTTATACCGCGGATCGCTATTTGATGCAGGTCAGCATCTGTTCCGGCCGGTTGGTATCAAATCCACCATTACCTCGCCGCAGGCAGAAATAACCGGAACCGATTGAGCCCCTGAAATTATTTATCAAACCCGAGACGAGGCCGGAAATGACGTGATCAAGTATATTGAAATGTTTTATCCATCGCCTCCATTCGTTCTTGGGATATAAAAACCCGAATGTTTTCAAGCTGTGCGGTTAGCCTTTAGCAATCAGCTATTAGCCAAAATGATCACAGGATGTTTTGCTGTTAAAAACTTTCACCCATTGGGTATTTATTTCAAGCTCCCGTAATACCTCGGTTTTTCAAAGCTAAAGGCTGATCGCTGACAGCTGATCGCTCAACTTGAAGTTGGAATTAGATCGGCAAACGTAACGAGATCAAGCAGATGTTGAATGGTTTCATGCAAAAGCTAACACCTAATAGCTAATCGCACAGGTGGAATGTTTTTGAGAATAATTTTTCTTTGGCAAAAATCGCTTAAATGGGTGTCCGTTTTTACTTGACCAGATCATCCGTTCTAAGCCCTTTAAAATTTCTTTTGCAATAAGATTATACTTTATTGAAAATTATTATCCTGTTGGAGTTGGTTCCTTTTTTGTTATTTTTTATACCCCAGATATTGGCGGTTTTTGTAAAATTTTGTTCATTAATCATTATTGCAATGACATTAAAGCCGCTTCTTATGCCCAAAGGAAGAACGTGTTCATCCAGCTTGATTTTTCCGCACCTGACTTCTCCCACTTCAAATGCGACATAACCTCCAAATTTTGTTACTCTATATAGTTCATTAAAAACTTTTTGCATTATACCAGACCATTGTTCAATAGTCCTGGACATTGTGATCTTTTTTTCTATTTCTTTTGCAGAGATACTATTGAACCAGCATCGCAGCCAATTATCCTGTGCATATTGAACAACATCTAAAAACGGCGGCGAAGTAACCGTAAGCTGCACTGAATTATCAGGAATGGGTCTTGTTTTTCTTGCGTCCAATGTTAAAAAAAGAGAATTTTTATGATTTTTCAATAATTGTTTTTTCAAAGATGGATCTATCTTTCTTATCAATGATCTTGTTTTCTTAAGAATTCTTTCTTTAATATTCCTGTATTCCGGCTTTTGATTTCTTCGGTTATTTATTTTTATTTGCCTAATGGGTGAAACAGCTTGATTCGGCGGCAGTGTATAGACAGAAAAAAAGCCTGATGAATGCCCTGTCAATCTATTTGTTGCTATCATTCTAATCCATTTATCCAGAGCATCTTCCGTATTTGATTCCATTTTTTTATACAGATAATTCTTAAGAGACATTATTTCAGCTTCTGTTTTCCTGTGATAAAACATTGAAATGTCAATATCTGCTTTTAAAGAATAATCCATGGAAATAGATTCGAGTTTTTGCTTGAGTTCATTAAAATCCGGAATAAAGAATCGCGGTTCGGATAATATTTTACTCAAGGGATTAATGTCATTAGCAATAACCTTTCTATCCATTATCGATGCTTCAATAATGGTAGTGCCTCTACCGGAAAATGGGTCATAAACTATATCTTGCGGTTTTGTAAAACTTTCAATAAAAAAGTGTGGCAGTTGGGGTTTGTAGCAAGCCCTATAGGAAATTTCGTGTATACTGTTGGATTGTCTTTGTTTGGATGTCCAAAACTCATTAATATATTTACAGTATTTTTTGCCTAAGATTTTAATGGATTCTTTTTTTGAGATTTTAAATGTCTTGTATTCGTCAAAAAACAAAATAGGTTCATGTTGTTCCAAGGAAGTAAAATTTTCCACATAATCAATAAATGTCATTGATTTGTATCTCATTTTGCAACAGGTAGTTTTTTTTGACAAAACGGTATGGGCAATATTAACGGGTGGGTCCGGTTTGTTTGCCGGACGGCAACCTGTAGACCATCACCCTGCCGCCTTTTCTTTCTTTATATTGGAAGATCGTCTGCCATGCCTTAAGGAAATCGGGCAGACCATGGCCCCGATCACCTATTACCAGAAAATTCGCTTTCATTTTTTTCAGGCTGTCAATTTCATCGGGAGAAATTTTCGACAACCTGATAAGTTTTCCTTCGGCATAATAAGAAACCCGTGGCAGGTTAGTGGCGATGACGGGAACTTCTATTAAAGAGTGCTCCTTGATCCACGTTCCTGCTATTTTATGGCCCAGCTTATCTTCTCTTTGGGGCTTGAGAGTCTTGGGTAAAATGCCCAGAATAATAACCGCCAGAATAATAATAAGAATATTCCTTGATAGGTTGGGAGAGCGGGAGCCATTTTTTCCGGAAATCATCCATCCATAAATTCGTCCTCTGATTTCCAGGATTCCCATACCCATCCAAAAAAAGGACACCACTACCATCGGCAAAGCATGTCGGCTGCTGAGAGTATGCAATACAGGATAACCATTATGAAAAACATTATAATTGACCGCTATCATATAAAGGAGGACTAAATGAAAAACAAAAAAAGAGGCTAAAAAAAGTTCTTCTTTCCTTTGATAGGGGATAACCTTTCTTTTTATCAAACCAAAAATAAGCAGAATAAGCAGCGGGGGATGAAACGATTTTACTGATTTTGAAACCAGCACGAGAAAACCCCCGGCATATCTCCTTATCGTCGGCACCGCATTGGTATTATCCCCGCTCCCAATATTTTCCTTGCCGACGAGAACCTCAATTTTCTTTTTTTTGCTCAAATTCCACTCACCCGTCGTCTGTTTGATGTGCCACATATAAGGAGCCACCAGGCTAAAAGAAAAAATTGAGAGGAAACAAAGCGATACTATGATTCTCCGATACTTCTTGCCGGGTTCGAGGGTTTCAGAGATAATTATCCAGATACCCGCCAGTATAAAAATTTCAACGCCGTCAGCCCGGGTTAAGCAAGCAAGCCCAATCGCCGTCCCAGCCAAGAGGTGCAACCATAATTTTTTACTAGCTAATGCCTCCCAGACCAACCAGAGGGAGGTTACCAAAAAAAATATATATGATGTTTCCTTGAGAACGTCCACGGAGAATCTGACCAGATAGGGGTGGACAGCAAAGAGAAGGCCGGCCAGAAAAGAGATACCGGAATTTTTGAAAAGTCTATTTCCCAGCAGGTAAAGAGGAACGATTGCAAGGGTGCCCAGGACAAGAGAGATTAATCGTCCGGCTGGTTCCAGGGGAAAGCCGAGCCTGGAAAGAAGACCAATCAAAAGGGGGTAAAGGGGTGCCTGGAGCTGGTTTAAGGCCTCTTTAAAGTCCCCGCCGGCATATAATTTTGCCGCCGGGATATACTGGAATGCCCCGTCTAAAGCAATGAGACAGGTATGGGGGTAAGCGATTACCCTGATAAATAAGCCCAAAGAAATGAGTATGAGTATATTTTTATTGTCATCAATGCGGCCCAAAAATAGCCATCCTTTCTTACATCGCTCCCCTGCTGAATAAGATAGCCGGAATTGTCTTGATCAGGATCCTGCAATCCAGGGCCAGTGACCAGTTGTCAATATATTCCAGATCCATCTTCATCCAAGTGTCAAAATTAACCTCACTCCTCCCGTTTATTTGCCAAAGACAGGTGATTCCGGGCTTCATGGAAAGCCTTCTCCTTTGCGATCTTTTGTAATGGTCCACCTCGGACGGCAAGGGAGGCCGGGAACCCACCAGACTCATATTACCTCTTAAAACGTTGAACAGTTGAGGTAGTTCATCCATACTGGTCTTACGGAGAAATTTACCAACCAAGGTAATTCGTGGGTCGTTCCGAATCTTGAATACCGGACTGTCCGCCTCATTATATTTTTCCAGCCTGGCTTTCATCTTCTCGGCGTTATCCACCATTGAACGAAATTTATAAAGGAAAAATTTTCTTCCGTTTAATCCGCAGCGAATTTGCTTAAAGAATACCGGGCCGGAAGAAGAAATCTTGATGGCCAGGGCAATAATTAGAAAAATGGGGGAAAGAATAATTAACAAAAAAAGGGAGGTTATGATATCAAATGCCTGTTTTATTAATAGTTGTCCAGCCTTCTGGGGGGTGGTGGAAAGAGTCAAAAGGGGAATGCCGTCCAAATCATCAAGATGGGATTTAGCAATTAATGGGTTAAAAAGGTCTGCTGCCAGTTTGGTCTTGATTCCCATCTCTTCACACGCATAAATGGGAGCCTCAATGTCGTTTAACCAGTTTCGGGGTACTGAAAAAATTATTTCATCGATTACCTGCTCCTTAACCAGTCTGGGGATATCGTTTAATGTGCCGATTATTTTTATTCCCAGGATTTCTTTTCCCACCATTTCCGGGTCTTTATCAACAAATCCGACAATTCTGAAGCCCCACCAGGTATGCCTGAGAACTTTTTTTGTCAGTTCGACTGCCCTCTTCCCGGTTCCGGCAATAAGCAATTCGCGATAATTATAGCCCCTCTTGCGAATGATCCTTAAAATAAATCTGGCAATAAAATGCTCGGCAATCAATGAAGAAACGTTAATAATAATGAAGGTAAAAATGAAGGTTCGATTGATATGATGGAGATTGAAAAAAAAGGCAAATGTTCCGGTTACAAGGGCTATCATGATGCCGGTCTTAATAATAATCCACGCTGTGCTGGTCATGGACTTAATCCGTCGGGAATTATAAAAACCATGAATTCTCAGCAATAACCACCATAAAGGGAGGATAATAAAAAACAACCAAAGATAGTCTTTTAAGGGAAGGAGTGGGGCCAGCCACGGGGCCGGAAAATATCCCAGCGTATAATAAGTCACTATAAAAGAGATAAAAGTAATTAAAAGATCAGTGGTTTGGGTGAGTTCCCTAAATAATTTTGCCCGTTCTCTTAGCATGTGTCTCCCTGCCTCCCCCTTGAAAATATCTTTTATGCTATCTTTTCTACCTCTTTTAAATCATTATCAACCATCAACTTAATCAAACCTTCAAAATCCACCTCAGGTTGCCAGCCTAATATCTTTTTCGCCTTGCTGAAATCACCTTTAAGCTCGTGAATTTCCGCCGGCCGGTAAAAATTTTTATCTACCACCACATAATCCTGCCAGTCGAGACCCACATAATCAAAACTATATTTTACAAATTCTTTAACAGAGTGGGTTATGCCGGTGGCAATTACATAATCATCGGGTTTATCCTGCTGGAGAATCAGCCACATGGCTTTAACATAATCACCGCAATACCCCCAATCTCTTTTGGCATCAAGGTTTCCCAGCCTTAGTTCATTGTTTAAGCCAAATTTAATTCTAGCCACCGCATTGGTTATTTTTCTGGTTACAAATTCGTAGCCTCTCCGTGGCGACTCATGGTTAAAAAGTATGCCGCTGCAGGCAAATAAGTCGTAAGCTTCCCGGTAATTTCTGGTTAAATCAAAACCGGCCACCTTGGAAATCCCATAAGGAGAACGCGGGTGAAAAGAGGTTTTCTCATTTTGAGGTACCTGTTCCGCCTTACCGAACATTTCACTTGAAGCGGCAAAATAAAATTTGCAATGGGGAGCCCTTTCCTTGATGGCTGACAAGATGAAATGGATCCCGTTAATGTTCGTATTAATTGTCGAAAATTCATCTTCGAAGGAATAGTTAACGAAACTTTGGGAAGCTAAGTGGTAACATTCATCAGGATCTACCTTTTCAACCACCCTAAAAAGGCTGGCATAATTTTCTAAAGATCCCGGATGAAACTTCAGCCGGTCGATAATATGCCTTACTCGCCAAAGTCGGTGTTCGGGATCTTCAAGAGCCACTCTCCTGATGATTCCATGCACTTCATAACCTTTCTCCAGGAGAAACTCTGCTAAATATGATCCATCTTGACCGGTAATTCCGGAAATTAAAGCTTTTTTCATCTTGATTGCCCCTTTTCTTGCTGAGCTCGGTATTTTTTATATCTCAATTAGCAAAATGTTCCATTAACCGCTCTTGTGGTTACAATTGAGTGAGTAAGTGACAAACAGTTGCTCAGTATGCAATTAGTTGTTGACGGAAAAAACCCGGGAGCAGGCTTTGGGTGAAGCCGTCTTTTCTCCAATGAATGCCTTTATCTTTTCTGTAAATATCGCCCGGTCAAACTTGAGGGCATTCTCCCTGATTATTTTAGAATCAAAATTGTTTTTAATTTTTTCAAATCTCGTGATTGCTTCCGTTAAAGATTCCTGGGTCATCTCTTTATAAAGAATCCCGGTTACTCCATCAATTACCGTTTCCAAAGCCCCTCCCATTGCATGGGCGATTACCGGAATGCCGCAAGCCTGGGTTTCCACCGGGACTATACCAAAATCTTCATCGCCTGGAAAGATGAGGGCCTTGCAGTGACGATAATGTTTGATCAAATCATCATCATCCAATTTTCCGAGAAACTCCGTATTTGATTTAACCAGCTTTTCCAAATTTTTTCTGTGGGGGCCGTCCCCGATTATTTTCAAAGGAAAACCGAGTTGGTTAAATGCTTCAATTACTAAATCAATTCCTTTGTAAGCATTTAAGCGGGAAACTACTAAATAGTAGTCCCCCTTTTTGCATGATATGCTAAATTTAGTTGTATTTACAGGGGGGTAAATGACCTCCGACCCAAGTCGATAATATCTATCTATTTTTTTCTGCACATTTTTTGATATGGCAATAAAATAATCCACTCTGATATTTTTTTCCAGATCCCATTTTCGAAGGCGATCAATAAAAAAAGGAAGCGTTTTGCTAATTATTTTTCCAAAATTCTCTTTTTCAACGTATCTTTCGTAATCCCAGGCAAATCTCATCGGGGTATAACAATAACAGATATGCAAAGTGTTTGATATGGTCTTGATTCCCTTGGCAAAAGCACTGCTGCTGCTGAGAACGACATCGTAATCACTTAAATCAAAACTTTCGACCGCTTTTGGGTACAATAGCAAATATTTTTTGAAATGCTTATCTAAAAAAGGAAGCCTTTGCATAAAAGAGGTCCGGATATCCATTTTTCTAAAACTGTCCGGCAGGTTTTCAGGGAGATAAATTGTTGTATAAACGGGGGCTTTTGGAAAGATATCATGGAGAACTTCAACCACCCTTTCCGCACCTCCGTATTGATTAAGATAGTCATGAACAATGGCGATCTTCACAAATCCACCCCATTATTATCCCACTTTTTTCCTTTGGCTGGCTTTCTCCCGGTCGGGGGAATTTCGATCAAACAAAGGCGGATGGGATGCCGGACCATGGCAAAAACTGCATCAATATTATTCTATCTTTTTATATAAGAATTATTGAACAATGTAAAGCAAACAAACACCCGGGATATGAATTGACTAACCGGTATCCCTTTTTGCTCCATTTCTGTTTTTACCGTGCAGAAGAATCCGCCCATTCTTAAGTGTGGTTTGATCCAGAAAGTCAAAATATTTTTCAAAACTCTTCTGAAATAATTCCCAATTATATGGAAGATGCTCACCCCCCCGGTTTTTTATAAGTTTTTTAACCATGGGATCAGTGGGAGGGATATATTCCAAAAGCAAGTGACCGGTTATCTTCGAAAACCAGTTGGCGATTAACGGCAGGGGCACTGAACTGGTAAGCACAAGATGGTGAATCAGCGCCAGGGCCAGCACCAAGTCGGCAGGACCACGCTCTTTCAGGCTCAGCCGTTCAGTGCTGTCCCACCCAAGGCCTGGTGAAGGATTGGCGAGGTCCATGGTCAACGGCAGGATTCCCCTGTTTTTATTGTCCTTGGCAAGTTTTTGATTCAACAATTCCGTGCAGGCCGGATCCTGATCGATACTGACTACAAAAGACCCATGAGAGGCTGCAATTAATGAATATTCACCGGTATTTGCTCCCAGATCCCATACCATCTGCGGCCTTAGCTGCCCCACTACATTGTCCACATACTCAGATTTCAGCGCCAGGTCTTCTGCCCGGTAAGTTCGTATTTTTCCATATTCTTCCCAGATTTCGGAAAAACGTTTCCACTTAACGCCCTTGATGGTTTTTCTAAGAGAATTGATTAACCCCCTGAGCCCCGGATCATTAACTTTTGGCTTTTTTACCTTCTTGATTTCACCAATATCTTCTCTTCGATCAGCCATCCTCTGAAATCGGGCATGAAGCGTCAGGTGCATAAAAATACCCGGTTGCAATAATCTCATTAGCGGTAATATCTTAGTTGCTAAATCAAGGGGATAGCCGTCCATGTGGTTCCTCCACAGGGAAAAGGTTCGTATGTCGCAATAGGCAGCCGCTGCCAGCGGGGCTAAAAAATGGGAACAAAACTGCCCGTAAGCCACCCACGGACTTTCCGGAACCCTTCGGCCAATTGACAGGGTATCGATCAAGCATAACCGGTTTCCATCATATTGCACATTAAAGGCACTGGCATCACGCAGCCAGAAATTATCCGACAAAAGCATCTCCATGACATCAAGATGGATGAGTGCTGCATCTTTAAGCATGGAAAATGACCATTCCCAAGGATAGCTGACCATGGGCAAACGTGGATGAGTTAAGCAGTAAACCGTTCCCTCGGGAGCCCGTTCGTCTTTGCCCACTTCCTGATGGGTAAGCAACAGGCCGGCCTTGATTAACTTGCTGTAAACCCCGGCATCTTTTGCAGCTTCATAGTCTTCGACCCCGGGGCCAAAGACACTTCGAAAAATCTTGCCATCCCTGCTAAAAACATGGCCAAAGGGATCCCGGAATGATCCTGGATCAAAAGTCATCCGGTTCTTCCCCCGCTAATTTTTTTTCTTGCCGAAGATTTGGCAAAAAAACTGTTTGATCCGATTTCGCAATACACCGATTGACACACCAATTGCCGCCACCACG
>DAOWNY010000064.1 GCA_030642325.1 Deltaproteobacteria bacterium | reverse complement strand
GGAACGTGCTCGTCATGCATTTTCAGCTTAAGTTTTTCATGAAAAAGAAATCCTTTGCATTTATCAGGAGGTAGAAAATAAAACAGCCAGAAGGTATTTATCGCTCGAAGGGATAAATTTTCTAACGGGGTGAGCTTATTTTACGTCAAAAAAATAGATGAAGTTGTCAAAAATTTGGCTGCTTGCTATCTATTAATACTTGCATATTTTTTATACTATAGTATATTTTTATTAAATAATATTACTCCGGTATGACGGAGGCAGTCTATTTAATCGCCGGGTTAATAAAATACTAATAGTATTTTATGTCTACAAAAAAATTTTCATATGCAAAATTTTTTCGTTTTTTAAAACTATGGAATCAAAAGGAGGCTTACCATGAATTCAGAATTTGGAGGAATGACCCGGCGGGACTTCATTAAGTACTGCGCCGCCACGGCGGCAGTTTTGGGCCTTTCTGAACTTGAATTGGTGAACAAGGTTTCTGAGGCATTAGCCGCTACAGCTAAAAAACCTCCGGTAATCTGGCTGGAAGGACAGGATTGCGCGGGCTGTTCTATTTCGTTTCTCGGGGCACTCAATCCTCCCGCTGCTTCCCTGATTCTGGATAAATTATCGATTCGATACCATGAAACGATCATGGCTGCTGCGGGACATGTTTCCGAGAAGGTATTTCATGATACAGTAAAGATGGGTGGCTATGTATTGGTAGTGGAGGGATCGATCCCCACCGCTGATGATCGGTTCTGCATGATAGGCGGTCGGCCTTTCCGGGAGATGGTGCTTGAAGCTTCTAAAAATGCGGCGGCCATCATTGCAGTAGGGTCCTGCGCTGCATACGGAGGGATCCCGGCAGCTGGTCCCACCGGTGCGGTGGGAGTAAGAAAGGTCGTTAAGAATAAACCGGTCATTAATCTTCCCACCTGTCCGGTGCACGTAGATCACCTGGTGGGAACCATTTTTTATTACCTTACAACCGGAAAGGTGCCCCCCCTGGATGAATTGGGACGCCCCACCGCCTATTTCGGCGAGCTGATTCACGACAATTGCCGACGCCGTTCTTATTTTGATGAAGGTAATTTCCTCACCGACTGGAATGATCCGGAACAGGTAAATTGGTGTTTAATAGAGAAGGGCTGTAAAGGTCCGGAGACTTATGCCGATTGTCCGGTGCGCCGGTGGAATGACGGATTAAATTTCTGTATCGACTGCGGAGCCGGGTGTATGGGTTGTGCTGAGCCGGCTTTTTATGGGGAGATGACGCCCCTTTATGCCCTTTCTAAAGAGAACTTACGCAAAATGGTGGCACAGAAAAAATTTGAATTAGCGTCTCAACCGGCAAAGGGGCAGAAAAGGGAGGTGATATAAATGGGAAAAAAAATTAAAGTTGATCCGGTGACCAGTATTGAAGGACACCTCAAAATTGAGGTGGAGATTGAGAGCGGTAAAGTAAAAGATGCCTGGAGTTCGGGTACCATGGCCCGGGGGCTTGAAATTCTGCTGAGGGGGAAAGATCCCCGGGATGCTTCTTACGTAACTTCCCGGATTTGCGGGGTCTGTCACAGTGTGCATCAGCTCTGCTCGGTCTATGCCCTGGATGATGCATTCGGTGCGAAAGTCCCCACCGGAGGAATCCTGCTTCGTAACCTGGCTATGGGTGCCCAGTATATCTACGACCATATGATACACTTCTATCACCTCACCGCCCTGGACTACCTGGATATTATGGCGGTTGCCAATTATCAAGGCAAAGACAAAGGGCTTAATGATGTAAAGGACAAGATTGTGGGGCTGGTAAAGTCCAATGATACCTATCCCATCACTCCCCGGTACAATCCGGATGAATACAGTGTCAAAGATCCGGAAATAGTCACCTCCGCGGTTAAGCATTACATTGATGCCCTGACCATGCAGGCCAAGGCCCGGAATATGGGCGCCATTTTCGGGGGGCGCCAGCCCCATTACCAGAGCATTGTGGTAGGAGGATTCACCCAGATGCCCACCATCAATCAGGTGGTCAAGTTTCGGAGTATGCTGGATGAGCAGGCAAAGTTTGTAAACGAGGTGTATATTCCTGATGTTCTATTTTTTGGGACGGGCCCCCTCTTTCCGTTGGCTACAATGGGCATGGGAGGCGGTCATTACAATTATGCTTCATGTGGCGCCCTGAAAAAAAATCCCCCTAAAAATGATCTTTTGTTCCCGGCCGGGGTAATTATGGATATGGATCTTACCAATATCCAGGTAAAACCCTTTGACGCCGGTAAGATTACCGAGGAAGCGACCTACGGTTGGTATAAGGACGAAGAGCCGCTTCATCCTTCCGAAGGCAAGACCGAATATGATCTCGACAAGAAGAAGGCTTATTCTTTTGTGAAGGCGCCTCGCTATGAAGGAAAGCCGTTAGAAGTGGGGCCGCTGGCCCGCCAGTTGATTGCCAAGAATCCGGCTCTGCTTGACCTGGTTGGAAAAGGGGTGAAGCCGGGATTAGTAGCCAGACACGCTGCCCGGGCCCTGGAAACAAAAGATGTGGTGGATGCATGCTACGGCTGGTGCGATCAACTGCTTTCGGAGATGACCAAACCCGGTTTTAAGATCCATGACACCGCCCACTGGGACCCTCCGGAAAACGGCACTGGAGCGGGATTTTATGAACCTCCCCGGGGCACCCTGGGTCACTGGATCAAGATTAAGGATAAAAAGATCGAAAATTATCAGTGTGTAGTCCCCTCCACCTGGAATGCCTCACCCCGGTGCAGTAAAAATTATCGGGGGCAATATGAGGAGGCTTTGATCGGGGCGTTGGTGCCGGATACGGATAATCCGATCAATGTGGTGCGGATTATCCGGTCCTTTGATCCGTGCCTGGCCTGCGCCGTTCACCTGATTGATCCTAAGACCAACGAAATTAAAAAATTTATCGTCGAATGAAAATTCTGAACAAAACTGGGGGAAAAGACTGTAATACTTCCCCCTCTAACATTTTAGTTCTGGGAGTGGGTAATCTCCTCCTCTCCGATGAAGGGGTAGGAGTTCATGTAGCCCAAAAACTTCTTAATATGGACCTTCCTCCGGAAGTTGAAGTTATAGAAGGGGGAACTGACGGTTTTGGCCTGATTAATATCATCAGTGAGGCGGATCGTCTGGTGCTGATTGATGCGGTAAAAGGAGGGGGGTCTCCCGGATCAATTTATAGATTTGATGTTGGAGATATTCCGGGCTCTACTTCTCTTTTTAAGACCTCGCTTCATCAGGTTGGAATCCTGGAGGTTATCAATCTTTCGGGACTGGTGGGAAAAACTCCCCATACCACGGTAATCGGGGTTGAGCCCAAGGATGTTGGCACCGGAATGGAGCTTTCGCCCGAAATTGAAGCCCTGGTTCCCCGAATTATTAAACTGGTTCTGGAGGAAGCAAGCAAAACCAAAAATAGCTGAAAAGGACAGGATGCACGAGCTGGCTTTGATTGAAAGTGTGATGGAAACCGTTTTGGAAGAAATGAAGCGAAACAATTTGAGCCGGGTGGAAAGCATTACCCTTCGAATTGGAAAAATGAGGCAATATGTACCTGATGCGCTCACCTTCGGGCTTGAATGTTTGAGCAAGGATACCCCCCTGGAAGGAGCAAAATTAATCATTGAGGAGATACCCATCAAGGGACATTGTTCGAAGTGTAATCGGGAGTTTATTTTCAAAAATATGCTTGACAATACATGTCCTTCCTGCGGAGAAATAACCAGCCGGATTACCTCCGGCAAGGAACTGGAGCTGGTTGAATTTGAAGGAGGTGTTTAAAATTAAGGTAACTTTAGTAAAAAATATTCTGGAAGCAAATACGAGGATCGCCGAGCAGAACCGGAAGCTGTTTGCCGATCGAAACGTAATGGCAATTAACATCATGAGTGCGCCCGGGGCGGGAAAGACAACCCTTATTGAACGAACGATCAAGGCATTGAAACAGAATTTCGAAATAGCGGTGATCGAGGGGGATATTCAGTCTACCTATGATGCGGAAAAAATTGCCGCCACCGGGGCTTCGGTGGTTCAAATCAACACAGGCGGCGCCTGCCACCTCGATGGCAACATGATCAGTGAGGTAGTAGATCAGTTTGATTTGGATCTGATTGATCTTTTGATTATTGAAAATGTGGGAAATCTGGTTTGCCCCGCTGAATTTGATGTGGGCGAAAACTTTAAAGTGATGCTTTTAAGTATCCCGGAAGGGGATGACAAGCCCTTAAAATATCCCCTGATATTTAATGAATCGAGCGTACTTTTGATCAATAAAATTGATCTTCTTCCCTATGTTGACTGTAGTGTTGAAAAAATCCGCCGGGAATCCCTGAAAATTAACCCGGATTTGGAGATTTTTGAGATTTCCTGCCGAAAAGAAGAGGGGCTGGTTGGATGGTATAAATGGCTGGAGAAAAAGATGGAAAAGAGATGACCTGTCGCATCAGGGCAAGCGTAAAAGGAGTGGTGCAGGGAATCGGGTTTCGCCCCTTTGTTTATAATCTGGCCAAGGAAAGGAATCTCGTCGGACATATTTTAAATACCAGCTCAGGAGTAAATATCGAAGCGGAGGGAAGGCCGGAAGAGATTTCCCTGTTTTTTCAAGAAATTGAAAATAACCCCCTTCCCCTTACCATGATTACTCAAATCGAAAAGACCCCCGTCCCCCCAAAGCAGGACCGGGATTTTACCATCAGAAAGAGCATCTCTTTTTCTCGAAAATCAGCCCTGATTCCTGCCGATATCAGCGTATGCGATAAGTGCTTAGAGGAGATGACCGATTCTGAGAATCGGCGCTATCGTTATCCCTTCATCAATTGTACCCATTGCGGACCCCGCTATACTATAATCCATGACCTTCCCTATGACCGACCCCTGACTTCAATGAAAGTTTTCCGGATGTGTGACGATTGCCTCCGGGAATATCACGATCCCGGCAACCGGAGATTTCATGCCCAGCCCAATGCCTGTCCGGCCTGCGGACCCCGGCTGGAACTTCGTGATAGAGGTGGTAAGCTTCTGGAAACGGATGATCCGGTGGCAAAATCGATTGAGCTGCTAAAAAAAGGTCACATTTTGGCAGTAAAAGGTCTGGGGGGGGTGCATCTGGCGGTAGATGCGGAGAATGACCGGGCGGTCTTAGCTGTCAGAAAGCGAAAAGGGAGGGATGAAAAACCCTTTGCCGTTATGTCACTCAACCCCAGCCGGATTCAGAAATACGCAAAAATGAACCAGGAGGAGGAATCTCTCCTTCTCTCGGCCCAGCGGCCCATCGTAATTTTAGAAAAGAAGGTATTGAACTCCCTTTCTTCTCACATCGCACCAAAGAACCGAAGCTTCGGGGTGATGCTTCCTTACACCCCCTTGCATTATCTGTTTTTACAAAACGACTTTCTTGCCCTGGTTATGACCAGCGGGAACTTAAGCGAAGAGCCGATCATTTTTCGCAACGACAATGCCTTTGAACGCCTTGGCCCGGTGGCCGACTATTTTCTCATCCATAATCGGGACATCTATTGTGGATGCGATGATTCCATTTTTCGGACGATTGGCAGTCATCCAAGGATTATCCGGCGGGCCCGGGGCTTTGTTCCCCTTCCCCTCATACTTTCCAGGCGATTTCCTTCCATTCTCGCCTGCGGGGCGGAATTAAAGAATACGGTCTGCCTGACTTTTGAGAAAAATGCTTTTTTAAGCCAGCATATCGGTGACCTTAAAAACCTGGAGAGCTACCGGGCTTTTTCTTTTACCATTGATCATTTAAAAAAACTTTTAGATATTGAGCCGGAAATTGTTGCCCATGATCTCCATCCTGACTACCTCAGTACCCGTTATGCCCTGGATGAGGCAAAGGGTGAAAAAGCAGGCATTCAGCATCATCATGCCCACATCGTAAGTTGTTTAACTGAACACGGACTGGATGGCCCGGTAATCGGGTTTGCCTTTGACGGCGCCGGATACGGAACCGACGGTAAGACCTGGGGAGGGGAAGCGCTTTTGGTTAATAATCATGAGTTCACTCGTCTTGCCCACCTTTCTTATCTTCCTATGCCCGGGGGAGATGCAGTAATAAAAGAACCCTGGCGGATGGCAATAAGCTACCTTTTTCAAACCTTTGGAGAAAAACTCTGGGATTTGAAGCTGCCCCTTCTCCAAACGGTTGAAAAGAAGAAGATCGAAACAATTATACAAATGATCGAAAAGGGGGTCAACTGCCCGGAAACCTCCAGCCTTGGTAGATTATTTGACGCTCTTTCTGCTCTTTTGGGGGTTTGTTTAAGGGTGTCTTACGAGGGACAGGCAGCAATAGAACTGGAGATGATTGCGGACGGGGAAGAGAAGGGGTCATATTCCTTTGAATGGAAGAAGGGAAAAGATTCCTATGTAATTTCTCCTCTTCCTGTCATCTCGGGGGTAGTGGATGACATACTGAAGGGGAGCTCTCCCCCGGTTATCAGCCAAAAGTTTCACCTCACCCTGATCAGGCTTTTTTCCGAACTGGGCGGTCAGTTAAAAAAAGAGGTCGGACTCGATCGGATTGTTTTAAGCGGGGGGGTATTTCAGAATGCCACTTTTCTGACCGGATTGGAGGAAGCGCTTGATCAACAAGGTTTTTCTGTCTTCTCCCAGAGCAAGGTTCCCACTAATGACGGGGGTATTTCCCTGGGTCAGGCGGCCATTGCCGCTTCGATGGCGAATAGTTAAGCAGATGGTTTGATAATTTGGTAATATAATAGAGAAGTAACAGGTTGCGGTTTTCTGACAGTCAGCAGGGGTTTTTATGTGCTTAGCAGTACCCATGAAGGTATTAGAAGTTGAGGAGAATGTTGCCAGAGTAGATATCGGCGGCGCCGGGAAGACCATCCGGCTGGATATAATTGATAAACGTCCGGAAGTGGGGGATTATGTAATCGTCCACGCGGGATTTGCCATTAATGTCCTTGATGAAAAAGAGGCCGAAATTACCCTCGGTTATTTTAAGGAGCTTTTTGCCCATGACTCTGAAGCACATTAGTGAATACCGGGACGGGGAGATTTGCAAAGAAATCGCTAAAAAGATTCATGTGATAAGCCAAAAAAAGATCAGGTTGATGGAGGTCTGCGGCACCCATACCATGTCCATTTCCCGAAACGGAATCAGGAGCCTTCTCCCAAAAACCATCACCCTGCTCTCCGGACCGGGATGCCCCGTCTGTGTTACCACCCCCGCCGAGGTTGACCAGTGGGTCAAACTGGCCCGGAAAAAGGAAGTGATTGTGGTTACCTTCGGGGATCTTTTGCGAGTGCCGGGTTCTGAGTCTTCCCTGGGGGCGGAGCGGGCAAATGGAGCGGATATTCGGGTGGTTTACTCGCCCCTGGATTGTCTTAGGATTGCTCAAAATAATCCCGGCCGGGAGGTGGTTTTTTTGGGAATCGGGTTTGAAACCACTGCCCCCACCGTGGCAGCATCATTGATTGAAGCCAAAAAAAGCGGATTAAAAAATTTTTCGATTATTTCCAATCACAAACTGGTTCCCCCTGCCCTTTTTGCCCTCCTGGAAAACCAAAAAGTGAAAATTGACGGTTTTATCTGCCCCGGGCACGTCTCGGTGATTATCGGTGGTCAGGCATATTCCTCGCTGGTTGATAAGTGCCAAATTCCTTGCGTGGTGGCTGGATTCGAGCCGGTAGATATCCTGCAGTCAATTTATTTGCTGGCAAGCCAGATTGAAGCGGGAAGGGCCGAGTTGAAAATTGCTTACCGGCGGGTGGTTGCCTTTGAAGGAAATGAGAAGGCACGGGATATAATGTATCAGGTTTTTGATGTTTGTGACCGCCGTTGGAGGGGGTTGGGCATGATTCCTGAAAGTGGTCTCGAACTGAAAGAAGAGTTTTACACCTTTCGGGCGGAAGAAAGATTTGATCTTTCCGTTCCCGACGCCAAAGATCCTCCGGGATGTGCCTGCGGAGAGATCCTTTGCGGGACTAAGAGCCCCCATGAATGTTCCCTGTTTGGAAAAAGCTGCCGGCCCGATCAGCCGGTGGGTCCCTGCATGGTCTCCTCGGAAGGAACCTGCGCGGCATATTATCGATACCAACAATAATGACCGGTGTTTTTATGAAAACTGATAAAATCCTTCTTGATCATGGAAGCGGAGGCAAGGCATCTTCCGATTTGATCGAAGAACTTTTCCTCCCCTATTTTGATAATAAAATCCTTGCTGATTTTGACGACGGGGCACTTTTAGCAATGGAGGGGAGAAAACTTGCCTTTTCTACCGATTCCCATACCGTGGATCCGATCTTCTTTCCCGGGGGAGACATCGGAAAACTTTCCGTCTGCGGCACGGTCAACGATCTTGCCATGTGCGGGGCCACATCCTCATATATCAGCGTGGGTTTTATTATTGAGGAGGGGTTCCCCATCGCTGATCTTAGGCGAATCTTAGCCGGCATGAGTCAAACGGCTAAAGAAGCAAAAGCCCTTATTGTTACTGGTGATACCAAGGTAGTTCCTTTTGGTACGGCAGATAAAATATTCATCAATACCTCGGGAGTAGGAACAGTTGGTGATGATGTAAAAATCTCGGGAAAAAACGCTTGCCCCGGAGATAAGATTATTTTAAGCGGTGCCATCGCTGATCATGGGATTACCATTTTAACCCAGCGGGAAGGGCTAAGGCTCGACTCTTCTCTAAAAAGCGATATCGCCCCCCTTAACCTGATGGTGGAGGAGATGATCAAAACGAGCAGCAAAATTCATTCCTTAAGGGATCCCACCCGGGGGGGGATCGGGACTACCTTGAATGAGATTGCTAAAAAATCCGAAAAGGGGATGAAGCTTTACGAGAAGGAAATCCCGATTCGGGACGAGGTGAGAGGAGCTTGCGAACTTTTAGGGCTGGACCCCCTTTATCTGGCTAATGAGGGGAAGCTTCTGGCCTGTGTTGGCCCGGAAGATGCCGAAAAATTGCTTAAAGTTATCCGGGCGAATAAATACGGAAAAGATGCTCAAATCATCGGCGAGGTCACCAAGGACAATCCCGGCAAGGTTTTTATGCGAACCACCAGCGGGGGAACGAGAATAGTCGATATGCTTACCGGTGAGCAACTTCCCCGGATCTGTTGATTATTTTACTAAATTAGAGAAG
>DAOWNY010000308.1 GCA_030642325.1 Deltaproteobacteria bacterium | reverse complement strand
GGTTTTTGCATTTCTCCTCACTCTTTTTTCCTTTGTCTACGTCAAAGACGAGTCGATTGAAAAGCAGTATGACAATTTAAGGGAAAAACTGGGAAGGGTGATCAGGCAAAAAGAGATGCAGGCATCATGTCTGGGGGTGGGGCTCCTATATTTTGCCCTGGGAATGCTGGAGGTTCTCTTTCCATTATATATGGCGGATTGTCAATGTAAAAGGCTGACAGTAGGACTTTTGTTTGGAATTATGGGGATATTCTATGTCGTTTTTCAGCCGGCGGTTGGGGCCTGGTCGGACAAAAAAGGCAGGATAGTGCCGATGGTTGCAGGTCTTTCAATAATAGCAGCAATCATAGCCGTTCCATTCTATTTTGTTACTATCCTGCCCTGGGTTCTCTTATTTATAATCATAGGCCTGGCATCATCAATGGTGATCGCCACTATTTATCCTTTAATCGCCGACGGAGTAAGCTATAACGATCAGGGACTGGCCTACGGACTGAATAGCTGGATTTTCTCCGTAGGTTATATATTGGGTCCCCTGCTGGGAGGGATTCTTGCAGAGAGTGCGGGCATTAAGGTGCCGTTTTTTCTTTGTTCGGCAGTTCTGGCAATTGGCGCCCTCATAGTCTGGATTACCGGCAAAAAGATAAAAGAAAGGGATTTATCCTGAACGGATTATCGTCAGTCTTCAAGGTATTAAAACAGAATTTTCCGGACTATGAGGACCGGCCCGAGCAGCGGGAAATGGCCGGCGAAGTTTTTCGCTGCCTTAAGGATAATAAGGAGCTTCTCATCGAGGCGGGGACCGGGGTCGGCAAATCATTTGCCTACCTCATTCCTGCGATACTTTCCCGGGAAAAAACCGTTGTTTCCACCTCCTCTCTGGCCCTTCAGGATCAGCTGGTAAAAAAGGATCTTGTTTTTCTTTTGAAGGTGCTTCCACGGCAATTTTCATTTGGAGTGCTTAAGGGAAAGAATAACTATCTTTGTCTGAAAAGGGAGCGGGAGTTTACCGGATCGGACAAATCTTATTTAAAATTTCAAAAATGGCTTTCGAACACCAAAACCGGTGAAAAGAGTGAACTTTCCTTTATCCCGGAATTCTGGTCAAAGGTCTCGGGTGATCCCCAGGACTGTAACGGCAGAATGTGCCCTAATTATGATAATTGTTTTTACAGCCGCCATTACAGGAGTCTCTTTAAAAAGGATATCCTGGTTATCAATCACCATCTTCTCATCTATGATCTTTTGTCCGATTTCAATATCCTCCCTTTTCACGAAAACCTGATTATCGATGAAGCAGCGGATATTGAGAATGTCATCTCCTCGGTTCTGGGAAGCAGGCTATCCCATTCAAGGGTAACATGGCTTCTTTACCGGTTAAGGGGATTGAAAATTACCGTTAATCTGCTTCTTTCCCGGGTGGAATTATTTTTTAAAAAAATGAATGCCGTGACTGCCCCGCCTTGTCCTATTCCCGATTCCGTTCCGGAAGAGCTGAAAGAATTAAAAAAGGTTTTAGGACTCAGCGGAATAGTAGCGGTCCTAACAAAATACAGTAGATCAACGTCCGATTCCGAGCTAAGTGACAGGATAGAAACCACCATAAATTATGTGCATACTCTGGCCGTGGATATCGACGATTTTATAGAACAGGATGACCCCAACCGGGTTTACTATCTGGCAAAAAACAACGGCAACCTTGAGTTAAAAAGCAGTTTGGTGGAATCCCAAGATGCCTTCAAGGGGTTGACCGTAAATTATAAAAGTACGATTATGACCTCGGCGACTTTAACTTCGGGAGAAAATTTTAATTTTTTAAAAAAACGGCTGGGGATTGATAATTTTGAAGAAAAAATTATCGGTTCTCCCTTTGATTACAAGAAACAGTTACTCCTCTACATTGATCAAAGTTTACCGGAACCGGTCAAAACAAATGAACGGGTTTTTCAGGAAGAAAGTCTTCATGCGATCGAAGATCTCATAAAGTTCTCGCGCGGCAGGGCTCTGGTGCTTTTTACCTCATATCAGCATCTCAATTTTGTGGCAAATAATATCACCATATCATATCCGTTCCGGTCTCAGGGCGGCATGCCTCCGGCAAAGCTCATTCAATGGTTCAAGGATACCCCCAATTCCGTGCTTCTGGCCACCGTTACTTTCTGGCAGGGGATTGATATAAAGGGAGATGATTTAAGCCTGGTGATTATCGTCAAACTCCCCTTTAGTTCACCGGGAGATCCGGTATATCGGGAAAGATGTAAAAAATTGAAGAATAGGTGGTTTCAAGACCTTGCTCTTCCCTCGGCTATTTTGATGCTGAGGCAGGGTTTCGGACGGCTCATCCGGGGACGTAACGAATATGGGGTGGTAGCCATGCTGGACACCCGTATTTCCAAAAGCTCATACGGCAGCACCATCATTTCTTCTCTGCCAAAGACCAATATCACCCACTGCATTGAAGATGTGCAGTCATTTTTTGACTCCCTTCCCGGGGAGACTGAACAAAATAGAACAAGGGAAAAACCTCCC
>DAOWNY010000351.1 GCA_030642325.1 Deltaproteobacteria bacterium | reverse complement strand
GCCATTGGAGGTGCATGGTTTTCTTTCTCAGCAGGCAGCTTTCTGCTATGCAGATGGAGAAGATTTAAGTAATGTATCCGATTATACACATCTGGAGATCGAAGCCACCTATGCCTTTAGTGACACTTTGTCTGTTTATACCCTTTTTCATTTTATCGGGGATTGGGTTTATGATATCAGGAATGACAGCAGTGGCTTTAGCCGTTACATGGCCGGCCGGGATAATATGCAGTTTAACACCGACATGTACGACCGGGCAGGTGAGCTCATAAACCAGGCTTATTTACGTTATCAGACCCCCAGCCTGGAACTGCGGCTTGGGAAACAGGCGGTGGCATGGGGGGAGTCGGACGGGATCAGGTTGATGGACCAGATTAACCCCCTGGACATTAGAAGAGATTTCGTGATGTGGGATTTTAAGGACATCGAAGTGCCGATTTGGATGCTGAGGGCACAGTATTTTCCCGAGATTCAGCTTGGCAAGTTGAGCGATGTTGCCCTGGAGTTTATCTGGATTCCCGGAGACATCAAAGAAACCCGAATGGGCCTTAACAGCGAAGGGGTAGTTTCAGGTCTTCCCCAGGTGGGTATATGGGGAGCTCCCCAGCCCAATCTGCCTCCTTCCATCCTGGAGGCCCCAATTACGTTGAATAAACGGGCTTCCACCCTGAAAAACAGTGAATTTGGTTTCCGTTTCATGGGGACCATCGAAAGCTGTAACTTTACCCTCAATTTTTTTAATGGATTTTCAGATGATTTTGTAGTTAAATATCGAGGATTAGATGTCCTTGGTCCCGGGGGGGGAGACATTATTTCCATACCTCCCACCCCCTCATTTCCAGGTGGATTGGACATGTTGAATTTCCTGGATCAAGCCTTGGTAAATGCCGGTTTAGGTTTGCGGGCTAACCTGGCAGGGGAATACATGCGCTACAAACTGGCCGGTTTGACTCTAAGCAGAGAAGTCGAATTTATTAAATGGAAAACGGTTTCGCCCGTCCTCAGGGTTGAGGCCCTTTATAGTTTTGATCAGGCATTTAATACTGATGGGAAAAGTAAGGGAGATCTCGCATGGTTAAGTAGTAATGGAGTTGTGAAAAAGGACATGATTCGCTATATGGTCGGTTTTGACTGGCCTATGTGGCTTAAATGGCTAAATTGGAGACAAACCTTTTTTGTCAGTTGTCAATTTTTTCAGTTTATAATCTTAGATTATGATGAAGAGTTGGTAAATCTTCCATACTATTTTGACAGGGATATGAACCGGGATCCGTGGCGGGTGCATAAGGAGCAGAATTACGCCACCTTTCTGGTAAATACCGGGTATGACTTCGGCCGTATTTTACCTGAATTTATGATTTGTAATGATTTTCAGGAAGATTGCTATTTTATTAAGGCTAAGGTGATATTTGCCTATGGTGATCACTGGAGACCGGAATTTGGGGTCCACCACTTTGAAGGGAACAATAATACCAATAAATCATTCGGGATGTATGACGGAAGGGACCAGATTTATTGTAAAGTTAAATACCAGTTTTAAATAAGGGAGGGGATTTAGACTATGAATAGACGGCAGATCATGAATTTATTTTTAATTATTTTAATGTTGGGGCTGATTGGAGCACCCGGTCTTGGGGCCGAAGAAAAACCTTTTTGGATAACCAATTACGAAAAGTGTGCCAATGAACTGGGTGATGAGGATATGATCCGGTATGGAAAAAAGATTACAACCCCCAAGGCTGTTGAATTGGGGAAGG
>DAOWNY010000158.1 GCA_030642325.1 Deltaproteobacteria bacterium | reverse complement strand
TTCCAACCTGCCTGGCCCCCCGCAAAACAATCGGTTTCCTGTTTGCGGCGTTTTTCCAAAGCAGTAATTCCGATTCTATTTTTCGTGTAAATATCACTCGCCGACCTCTCATGATATAATTTACCCCTGAATTATTACATGTTATGTTGTATTATTGGGTGTAATAGTGACATTCATTCATCTGCTTGTCAAGGGAAAGAATTGGCGAGAAGTGAAAGGTCAAGCTTAAAGAGACTGTCCCCTATTGTTCCCCATTAATTCGGTAACTGCTCAGGTGTTCGGGTAGAAGCCTCGGGACTGAAGGAAAAGTCAGCTACGTCAAAAATCTCTTGACTTAAACCACCAAGCTTGTTAGGTAGAAGCTTGGAGACTGAAGGAAAAATCAGCTACGTCCAACGTAACTGGTTCAAAATCCCACGATTCACGGTTAGCAAACAAAATGAAAGCGGGATAGGAAATTATCCGGAACAAAAGGATAATATTTTTCCCACAATGGGCAATAAAAGTAATTCCCCCATCTTTTCATTCTTCTCTACTCCACAAATACTTTTTTTCTTGACCCTATAATTTCAACCAGTTAGAAAAATCAATCGATTCTTTCTGGTTTGGCACAGCTATTGCTAACTAAACGTTTGTTAGGAGCTTGAACACTATAAACAACGGCTTCACGAATCCGTTCTTCCGGTTCCCATGGAAAGAACAATTACCCTTCAAGGAGATATGATGATAGCGACACAAAAAAGAAAAGTGGACTTGCTCATTGGCATCCCATCGTACAAAGAAGCCGACAACATCGCCTTTGTTGCCGGTCAAATAGCAATGGGGGTCAAAAAATATTTTCCGGGTTATTCCTCGTTAATCATAAATATTGACAACCACTCCCCTGATAATACCAGGGAAGCCTTTTTAAGCTCAGCTACCGAAGATGTGCCCAAAAAATATATCAGTACGGAAAAGGGAGTAGTAGGCAAGGGCAATAATATACTAAATCTCTTCAAAGAGGCCAAACGCCTCGAACCGAAGGCAGTGCTGGTGATGGATGCAGATTTAAAAAGCATCAGCCCCGAATGGGTCAAGACACTTGCCGAACCCATACTTGAAGGATATGATTATACTACTCCCATCTATTCACGAAATGAGTACGATGGAACCATTACTAACCACATCTGCTATCCTCTGATTTGCGGTCTTTTCCAGGTAAACCTCCGACAACCAATTGGGGGGGATTTTTCCTTCTCCACTGAAATGGCTGAATATTGGCTCGATTTGAAATGGACAAACAATACAAGGCAATATGGCATCGACATCTTTATGACCAGCACCGCACTACTTAATGGTTTCACGGGCTGTCAGGTGGTTTTGGGATCTAAAGTTCACAAACCCAGCGCCCCTAAACTGGGGCCAATGTTTTCTCAGGTGGTTTCAACCTTATTTGACAATATTTCCCTTTATAAAGACCATTGGATGTCGAGAGACACCATCAAAAAATCAGAGGTAATCGGTAATTGTTGCCATCAGAATCCCCAACCTCTTTCCATCGATTACAAAGAGATTAAGCGAAAAAGTATGGAGGGTTTTTCCTCCAAGGAGAAAGAAATATTCGCCATCCTTACCCCCTCCAACTATAAAGAAATAAAAATGATGTACGACGAAAATTGTTGGGATATTGACAGCAAACTGTGGTCACAAATCCTCTATGACTTCGTTTATGTATATGGCAAAACCCGAGACAACAAAGACAAAGAGGGAGTTATTGAATCCCTCAAACCTCTCTATTTTGCCCGGGCAACCTCTTTTTACCGGCAAACCATGGAGATGGATCACCTGGAAGCGGAAAAGGAGATACAAAAACAGGCATTCCGATTTCAAAAGAATCGGCACCAAATTATTAAAAGATTTTAATGGTTGCTCGGGTTGCCGGGTTCAAAGCTACAAGCTTAATCCATAGACAAATCAAGCTTAAATAATTCTTCCTCATAGTTAAGAACCGAATCTATTGAATACTCAGTGGGAACATTCCCCTCTCTAAAGGGAAGTTCAACGGTTTCCTTAGACCGGGCAGTGGCTAAAAGCCCGGTTTTGGAATCGATGGTAGCAAAAACGATCTCCCGAGGAACCGGAAAATTTTCCACCGGGGTATCCTTGAGAATAGTCTTCATAAAAGCCAGCCAGATGGGACTTGCCGCTCGGGAACCAGTTTCGTGTATACCCAGCGACTTTTCATCGTCAAGCCCCACCCACACTCCGCAAGTTAAACTTGAGGTAAATCCCATAAACCAGGCGTCCTTTAAATTGTTAGTAGTTCCGGTTTTACCCGCCACCGGTCTTTTCAGGCTCCTGACCCTCCACCCGGTTCCGTATTTAACCACCCTCTCCAGTAAATTGGTTATCAGGTAAGCAGTCTGCGCTACGACCTCCTGGTCAGGAAATATTAAATCATCTTCAGAGTTAATCACATTCATCTCTTCTTCTTTGTCGGAAAGCAAAATTTCCTGAATCGCTTCATCTGACCTGTCCGAATATGGAGCGGGCAAAAGAGGGGGGGCATTTTCCTCCAGCACCTCTCCATTCCGATCCACCACCTTCTCAATAAAAATCGTTTCAACCTTATACCCCTGGTTGGCAAAAACGGAATAGACAGAGACAAGTTCCAGAAGTGAAACACCGGAAGAACCCAATGCAATGGAAAAATCCCGGCTCAATGGAGAGGTGATCCCCAATCTTTTTGCATAATCCAACACATAGTCAATCCCAATCTTTTGTAAAATTTTGACTGTCACCACATTACGGGAATGGGTAAGGGCAAATGCCAGGGTGGTTGGCCCATAAAATTTCTCCTCATAGTTTCTCGGTTTCCATGTATAATTCCGTAAGGAATCATAAAAAATGACCGGTGAATCCATTACGATAGTTGCCGGGGTATACCCTTTATCCAACGCCGCCGCATAAATAATCGGTTTGAATGCTGAACCTGGTTGCCGTCGGGATTGAATTGCCCGGTTAAATTGACTTTGAGAGAAATCCCTCCCACCCACCATAGCTCGAACGCAGCCGGTCCTCGCTTCCAGGCATATAAGGGCGGCCTGAACTTTCGGTTCCTGCTCCAGTGAAAAAAAAGGCAAATTACCATCATTTTCTATCTTCACTCCCCTGACCAGAATAACGTCTCCGATTTTAAATACTTTGGAGGGATCATTAACCGGAAATACACCATATGCTATCTTGGGATCGGGCTTCCTTGCCCACTTCATCTCCCCGACAGGAAGGACTCCGGTTGTGTTTCCTACCCGGACTGCGGTGGTCTTGTTTTCAACATCTATTCCAACCACTACTCCCGAATAAAGCTTATCCGGCACAAAATTCTCATCGCCCTGTTCCCTTTGCCGGGAATTACAAAACTCTTCTATTTCATTCGCCCTTAAATTCTTTAAGGCCCCTCGATACCCTATCCTTTTATCCAGACTTTTCAGACCGTTGACAACTGCCTCCTGGGCAGCGCGCTGTTGGAAAAGATCCACCGTGGTATAAACGGTCAACCCCTCTTTGTAGAGCATATCTTCCCCGTACTGATCCTCCAGATATCGACGAATGTGTTCGGTAAAATAAGGGGCCTTGTGGTGAGGTGTCTCGGTAACTCTTTTTTTATAAAGTGGAAGCTCTTTGGCCAGTTTAGCCTCGTGAAAGGGAATATAACCTTCCTGGGCCATTCGATTAAGCACATGGGCTCTCCGCTTCCGGGCCCTTTCCGGGTTTCTGAGAGGGGAATAACGGTTTGGTGCCCTGGGGAGTCCGGCGAGCATGGCGGCCTCAGCGGAGTTCAAATCTTTAACGTGTTTATTAAAATAGATCCGGGAGGCGGCTTCGACCCCATAGGCGCCATTTCCCAGATAGATCTGATTGAGATATAAAAAGAGAATTTCTCGTTTGGTTAAATATTTCTCGATTCGATAGGATAAAATTGCCTCCCGTATCTTACGACGGTAGCTTTTAACCGGGGAAAGGAGTAAAGATTTAGTAACCTGCTGGGTAATGGTACTTCCGCCCTGTATTACCTCTCCTGCCCTAATATTTGTCATGAATGCCCTTAGAACACTCTGATAATCAATGCCGGGATGTTCATAAAAACGGGCATCTTCGGTAGCAATGAATGCCCGGATAACTATCTCGGGAATATCATCGATGGCGATCACAATTCTTCGTTCCAGGAAATACTCTCCAATCAGCTCGCCGTCTCTGGAATAAATTTTAGTAATAATATTGGGTTTGTAATCTTTAAGGGAGGTTATTTTCGGAAGAGCATTGGTAAAATAAAAATAGACACCAAGAGGGGTGGCCAGCATAATAACCAAAAAAACCGACATAAAAATTAATATGCCTTTAAATATTTTTCTTTTCCTGTTCACACGGGTATTTCTCACCTTTAAGCAATTCCTCTTTTAACGTTCCTGTTACGGCAGGATATCTCGATCCAAACTGCGGTATTGAATGGCCTCGGAAATGTGCAGGGAAAGAATGTCGTCTTCAGCACTTAAATCAGCGATGGTCCGGGCAATTTTTAGTATTCTGCTGTAAGCGCGGGCACTGATTCCCAGTCGATCAATCGCCAGCTCTAAAAGTTTC
>DAOWNY010000224.1 GCA_030642325.1 Deltaproteobacteria bacterium | reverse complement strand
GTCAGCACACAAACGTTTAGCTTTGAAAAACCGAGGTATTACGTAAGCAAGAAATAAACACCCAATGGGCGGTTTGTAATAGCAAAACATCCTGTGATCATTTTGGCTAATAGCTAACCGCTCAATTCAGGCAATAGTTGACTGCAAACCGGAAACTGTGAACGGATACATGAATTGTTATAATAATTATGGTATAACCCTACGAAAAAATAAAGAAATCAGGTAAACAAGTTAATTTCTATTTTCCAGGGCTGACCCTTCTCTTTCCTCATAACAAGGTTAAATACCATTTTTCTCCCGTAGCTTCAGGGAGAGCTTATTAACCATTTCAAAGGCCTTCTCCACCGTTTTTTCTCCATCGGGATTGACCAGACAGCAGGTAGCTGGAGAAAGCATACTCCTTGACAGGAGAAATTGACGGTCAATCCCGTTTTTTTCCAAGGTAGTCCATATTTCGGTAAGCCTTCTTTCCAGGGAGCTCAAATCCTCATTTCCAAATTGATCATAATGGGTAGCAACAATACCCCAAACCAGGTATCCTCCACGGTCCAGGAACTTACGAACCGACGGGGCGTACCCGGCAAAAACTTTTCCATTGGAATATACATCGAGAGAGAGGATATCCAGGTCTCTTCCCAGCAAAAAGTCCCAATCGGGATTGCCGCACAGGTGAACCCCCCGAGGCCTCTCCACCATGGAGAAAAATTCATCCATATCCCGCTTTGCGGATAAATCATCATAGCCGCTCATCCCGCTGAAGATAAACTGCAGTCCCGGCTCATCAATGAACATGAAGGCATTAGGGTTTACTTTCTTAAGCCGGCTCAGTTGGACATTTAGCCTCTTTGCCATTACTTCCAGCATAAACGGGCGAACCGTATCATCGAAAAGGATGGGGCGCTTATCTTGATCCAATACATTCAACCCGAAACTGATCGGTCCTTCCAGTTGCCCCCGGATAGCCGGACGGTTTGACATGTCCAGGCTCAAGAACCGGCTATATACCGCCGAGTAAGTATCACTGATATCGAAGTATTCCGGATCTTCGAAATGGGCCAGGGTCTCTTCAACCTCGTTTATAAACTTTTCCCTGGAAAAATGAAGGAGACGCTTTTCCATATCAACTACCATGCCGGGAAAGTGCTCTGAGGCCTGAACATACATGTCCTCATAGTAATTTAACAGGGGAAGCTGGGGCCAAAAGGGCACATCTAAAGAAAGGGCGACTTCAAGGGCCCGGTCTATGTCCTGATGGGGCATAACTGCCATGGCGGTGGTAAGAAGGTTTCCTGGGATAGGCATGGTTCCGTCTCTTTTTTATCTGTTTATTGGTTAATACCTGGAATTTATTGCAACCATTCACGGTTCAAGGTTGAAAAGCGATGAAGATTCAAGCCGTAAATCGTGAACCAATGTCATCAACTTAAAGCTTTTCCGTATGTCATTCCCGTGAAAACGGGAATCCGGATAAGTTATCCCTGTTTATTGAGTTTACACCAATTTACCTCTTTATTTTAGCCTAAGTTGAGCGATTAGCTGTCAGCACGCAAACGTTTAGCTTTGAAAAACCGAGGTATTACGTAAGCTTGAATAACACCCAATGGGTGAAAATTTGTAATAGCAAAACATTCTGTGATCATTTTGGCTGATAGCTAACTGCTAAAGGCTAACCGCTCAATTCAGGTTTAGGTTAGTTTACAAAAACCGGTGTTTAAAAAGTGATTACTTGATAGCCCTCCTCAAGGTATCGTGACATACCGGGATGACCGGACATATCATCCAGGATGGGAATACCCTCATTTTTTGCGGACTCCAGGGTATCCATTTTCCCGGAACATGCCCTACAAACCCCCGCAACAAGACCTTGTTCCTTTGCCTTCCGATAAAGGTTAAACATGGGGGTTCCCTCTTTGGCGAGTTCCGGGATCAGCTTGGTGGCCGATCCCTCGATGATTATCTTGACCTCATATCCTTTTTCCTTCATGTCCAGGCCATTTAGCAAGACATGGATAAAGCACATAAAATCGCCGTTAAAGGCGAACAACGCTACCTTTTTCATTTTTTAATCTCCCTCTTATTGCATTTTTTCCAGTTCTTTGACAAGAATTTCGAGACGTGGCCTCCGGTTAATATCATGGACATCGATATACCGAACAATCCCCCCTTTTTTTAGTGTCCGAGTTTCCTGACTCTTGGTAATTTCTCCATTTCCCAGCCGGGATCAAATCGGGCATGGCATTGGGGGCAGATAAGGATGATATTTATGGTTCCCTCTTGAATCTTAAATGACGTATGAAACCCATCGGTGTATCCACAGGAAGGGCAGGTATCAATCGATTCATCAAGATCTATCTTTTGAATATCTTTTTTCATCGGTTTCCTTTCTCATCTAATATATACTGGGGGAAATTCTCCCTTTGACGTCGGAAATATCCTATATATTATGACTATATTACGTATTTTGTGCGTCCTTCCTTATTTATCTGGGGTATCCGACCGTAGATAAATAGATGACCGTCTCTTCTTCTCCATCAATTGCCAAAAGATCATTAATTTCATCATCGAATAATGCCCCGATATTGCAGCACGCAAGTCCTAAGGATTCCACCGCCAGGGCAAGGTTCCCGGCAATATGGCCTGCATCCAGATACATATAGCGGTATCCCCGCTGACGGTATTTCCACTTGGAACGTTCTACCAGGGCAGTCCAGACAAAAACCGAAGCCGCACAAAAAGCCATTTTCTGTTCCAGTGCCGCTTGGGCAATCTCTTTTCTAAAATCACCGGATTTAATAAATTCCAGCTGATGGGCTGGTATCCGGTAGTGGTAGATACCTCGATCAAGACTTTCCACATTGTTTACTATCAGATACGTTTCGATAGGATAAAGGGCACCGGCCGAAGGAGCGGCACGGAAAGCATACCCCTGGAAATTTTCGGTAATGCCCTGGGTTGCCCAGAGCAATTGGGAAAGATTTTTGAGAGAAACCGTTTTTGGAGAATATTCCCTTATTGAACGCCTTTTTTGTATTAATTTAAATAAATTCTCTCCGCCCTCCTTGTCGGGATGGGGCAGATCAATTACAAATAAAGGGTTTTGGTAAATTTTATAAGTTTCGGGCTGGTTGGCCCAATCCAAACCGCTCCCCATCGTAGAATCCCGGCGGTATTTAGTTATTTTTTGGTATAGGTCGCCGATCTTCTCTTTTATCTCAGGGGCAACCCCGAATAATGTATCTTCGGTTTGTTTTTCCTCCACTTTCTCCCCCCCATTTATCGTCTGCCATATTCATTATCGCAATGTTTTCTTTTTAAAAATCGAATATGTCGTGTTTTGAACCAGCAGACCATTAATATCGATACAATTTTTTCGACCTGCGCGGTTTGCATCTTGAGGTAACATAATTTGTGAAATAATAATACTACTTGCTTCAAGCCTTCTCTTTTCCATTATTATTCTCCTACATATTATTTATTTATATAAATATATAAGTTCCTAAACATAATTAATCCAATATTTCT
>DAOWNY010000231.1 GCA_030642325.1 Deltaproteobacteria bacterium | reverse complement strand
GGTAATCCTGGCGGTAATGACGTCCTGATCTGTCGAAAGATCGTTTTCCCTGTTTTCTATGTCTGAGTTGAGGTAGGATAGATAAAAACTGGTATGTTTAGGGAGAGCGGCCAGGGCCTTAATGAGATGGGAATCTTTTTTCGAGCTGGGAACCTGACTGTAGGCAAGATTCTCATCATGATATTGGACCCGGTCATCAAACATCTCTACCCCATTTCCGGGATGCATCGCTTCGTCATACTGGTTCATAGGGGCATTCGCTTTTTCCCGAAAATCACGGTGGAGAAAATTATACATTAAGGTTAACCATCCGAATTTCACCTGCGCCTTTGCTTTGTAATCTTCGGTCTCTTCATTTACAGTTCTGCCTCGGCTGGTAATATGACAGGCAGCACATTTACTCATTGTCAAAGCTTGCTTATGACCCCTTCTTATCTGCTGTCGATAGTCGAAGCTTATCTGGGCTCCCGGTAGAAAGGGAAGGTTTATCGTAGAATTACTCTCCTGTTCTGAATAGTAGATCATATAATCTCTGCCTACGTCAAAATCCTGGTGGCTTACCTTCGGACCTCCAAGAACGGCAGAAAGATTTGTCAGGGGATCATGATCCAGCGAATGATGAAAACGGTTATATTCGTATCTTTCTAAAAAAATTCGATTAATGTCTCCGTTCAAATAGTATTCCTGGTCATTCTTATCCCCACCGTACAATCCACCCACATCAAGACTGAAGTTGTCGCCATGACCTTTTAAAAAAAAGCTTAAATCCGGACCATCCGCAGCGCCCTGCTCAAGATTTTCATACTCACCGATCTTAGCAGCGCTGCCGTTTATATCATTAAAGTGATACCCCGCGGATACCTTTCCCTTAAAATCTGATTTTTCGGTTTCTTCCGCTTTAGCCCCGATGGCAAAAATTCCCATGAAACCGAGTATGAACAGTAAGTTTAATACTTTTTTTACCATTTTTTCGTCCCCTTTTTTTAGCCTCGATATTTATAACAACAAACTGTTTTTTCCAAAAAAAAGTTAGCGACTTAAAGCTGAACCCTGGCCCATTACTGATTGAGAGGGTAAATCCGAACCATGAACCTGCGAATGACACTGGGTGCATTTTGTGGTAAAGGCCGCCTTCCAGCTCTGAGCATTGGAGGTAATGGATCTGTCGTATATATCGGTGTAAGTGCCTTCATTTCCAATTTTTCCCCCGTGGAAATGCACCTGATGACATTGCAGACAGAGGAAGGGTTCATTTTGCACCAACAGGTTGTTGGTCACCGTACCGTGGGCTTCGTGGCAAATATTACAATCTTCAACTACCGGTTCATGCTCAAAAACAAAGGGGCCCTGCTTGGATGAATGACAGTTAAAGCAAAGATCATTCAGTCTTTCCTCGGTCTTTAGGCTACTCAGAAAACTGCCATGGGACTTATGGCAATCAGTGCAAACCATTTTCCCTTCTTTGATCGGGTGGTGGGAAGGATAATAGGTCTTCATTTTTACATCCTGATGGCAGCCATAGCAAAGATCGGGTTCAGAGTGAACCAGAAGTCGGTCTGCCTCCTCGGCAGAGCTGTGACAAATATAATGACAACTGGTACATCCCACCCCGCTCATGGAATGTTCACTTCCCTGCCAGTCCATAAGGTTGCCGGTGTCATGGCAGCTTATACAGATTGCGGTTGCCTCATCCATCGATACATTGCTAAAAACTATGATATTATCCATATCCGGCTCTTCGGCGTGAATACTTCCCGGACCGTGACAGGCTTCACATCCTTTGTTCCCCCCTACTATTTCGAAATCAGCCATCCGACCGTGAATAGTCTTCCGGAAATCAGCGACCGAATCCTCATGGCAATCCATACAAGATTCATTTCCCACGTATTTTGCACCCGGAACAGCGGGAACCACCGCCATTTTTTTGGCGGTCTTGTGGTGAACACAGCCTGCCGCCACCAGCAAAATAAATCCCAAAAAACTCATTCCCAATCCGATAAGTAACTTTTCTTTCATTTTTTTCCTCCATAACCATTTATTATTTTAAGGAATATTGGGTTAATATCGGTAGTTAAGGTTAGGAAATTACGTGCAATTACAAAAAAATTGTAGCAATTAACCAGAGCCTTTTAATTTTTAAACCATAAATTTTTTATATTACTTGGCAATATCTAAATTTAATAGTAGCAATTTTTATGCCATAATATCCCCAAAATTTTTTTTACAAAAAACATTCCATCTTAAGGACATTTTCTACAATGATTTAAGGTAACTATAGAAATAAAATCAGGAAATAATTGGTAGGCAATTTACGCCAGTTGCTGCAAAATAGATAATTGATGCGTGAAATCACCCTACTTTAGTAATTTGATGCGTGAAATCACCCTACGTTAGCACTTTATTAGGGTGGTTTTCGCGTGTGATCGTCAAAAAGTAGGCCAACAATCAATCTGACAGCGAACAGGTGATAGTCTTTGCTCAAAACCGGCATAAGAAGATTAGAAGTTATGTAATTTGTTTTAAATTCTTTTAATTTGTTTTATTAAGCTTATACCCTGTATACGTGTCCAAAGTCAAGGCTATTTTGGATTATGATGAAAATTATCCATCTTCAGATGCGAGCCCATCCTTATACGTTGGATGGTGAAATGGGGATGCAACCCTTTTTCTCCAAGGTGAAAGCCCGGAGTTTACTTTGCTATTGGGCTGTCAGGAAGCAAGGCATTTCCCTGTCAGATTCTGCTGAACACCTGGAAATGAGTGCGAGTGTTCCGGGGGTTGGATTCGCAGTAGAAAGGGTAGTGCAATTGTGAAAGATAAGAATTGTCATTTGATCGAGTAAATTTATTAGTTTATCAAGAACGTCTCCTTTTTGGGCCTCTTTCCGGACTGAATGAATGGAGATGCCGTCTTGAAAAACAGGGAAACAATTAATTTGTGGATGCCTTCCCTAAAAAAATGCCCGGAAGGGTGAAAAATCGATGGAAACATAAAATCAATATGGTGTCCGGTGTCCGCAAATTTCTAATACTCTCGTCCCGCTTCCTCCCAGGGTTTTCTAAGCCCGTAATCATCACTGATTATTTTATAACAGTTATAACCTCCGGTGGACAGGGCGGATCCAAAGGGATGCCATCCGCTTCCCGTCCCGTACAAACTCTTTATGGGTGTTCTATGATCAGCCAGTTCAGGAATAGGACGGTTCCATCCGATCTGGCTCAGCATACAATCCGCCAGGTTCCACGTCCCCCGGGGGGGGACATGGGGGAGTCGGTGGGTAATATCCCATGGGCTGTCTATGTCGTAGCCGATAATATTGTCCCAATTCATGTTGGTAGTATAGCGTCCCCATCTCTTGACAATAAATTCCGCCAGTTTAGGTTCTGCCCGGACCCATTCCTTTTCGGTAAATTGATCAACATCGCAGGTGTAAAGTTCATTGCCGAGAGAACATTTACC
>DAOWNY010000353.1 GCA_030642325.1 Deltaproteobacteria bacterium | reverse complement strand
GGGCGCCCAGTTATTCCATAATTGAGGATTCCATCTGGGCATTGGATGTATTGATAGAAGAAGGATTTGTCTATGACAGCAGTATTTTTCCCGTCAGACATGACCGATATGGAATACCGGACAGTAAGCGTTTTCCCCACTTGATCAGGAGGGATGGCTATGGAGAAATCAGTGAGTTTCCCTTGTCAACCCTCAGATTTTGTGGAATCAATTTTCCTCTTGCCGGAGGAGGATATTTCCGACTGTTTCCCTACTGGTTTACCCGCTTTGGTCTTGGCAGGATCAATAAAGTTGAGAAAGAGCCGTTCATCTTCTATTTTCATCCCTGGGAGATAGATCCGGATCAACCGAGATTAAATCCCGGCCGATTTTCTCGTTTCCGACATTATGTTAACTTGGATAAAACTGAGGAGAGGCTTAAGAAACTCCTTGGTGATTTTAAATTCACCCCGGTGAAAAATATTTTGCTAAGCCGGGTTATCCCTGCTTGATCAAATAGATAGCCATGTTGAAAATCAGACTGTACCAGGATAGTGATAAAATGGCCTGGGATGCATATGTGATTAACCATCCCCATGGAACCGTCTTTCATCTAACTCGATGGAAAAACGTCATCGAAAAAACCTTTGGTCATAAATCATATTATTTACTAGCAGAAGATAACGAAGGCGCTAAATTACCATCTTCTCCCGAGAACAGGAACAGATTAAATTACTCAAAACCGGGGGCAGAGATTGTTGGAATTTTCCCTCTCTTTGAAATAAGGAGTCTTTTTTTCGGAAATTATCTCGTTTCCGTCCCTTTTGCAGAAGCAGGAGGCCCGATTGCCGAGAGCGATTTAATAGAGAGGGAATTGATTGATCGGTCAATTGATTTTACTAAGGAAAACCGCCTGGATTATCTTGAAATGAGGAACATCAGACCCCTGACCGGGGATTTTCCCGGAAAAGAACTTTATTATAATTTTAAAAGAGAGATTTTCGGAAGCGTGGATGACAATCTGAAAGCTATCCCCCGTAAGGCCCGGCGTATGATCAGGCAGGGTGAAAAAAATAATCTTACCTTTCTGTTCGGGAAGCAGTATATGGCCCAGTTTTATGAGGTCCTGGCCAGGAATTATCACAACCTGGGGACCCCTGTTTTCAGCCCAACCTTTTTTGATAATTTCTGCACCGAATTTGAAGAGAATTGTAATATTTTATTGATCCTGAATAATGAAAAAAAACCTATTGCCGGAGTCCTTTTCTTGTTGTATAAAGATCAGGTTCTTCCATACTTTGCCGGATCACTCGTTAAATACAGAAAATTAGCTCCCAACGATTTTATGTACTGGCAATTGATGAAGTATGGCTTCGAAAACAGCTACAGGGTTTTCGATTTCGGCAGAAGCAAAAAAGAGACCGGTTCGTTTGATTTTAAGCGACACTGGGGGCTTGAGCCAAAGTTACTGCATTACCAGTACTATTTGAATAAGGCCGGGGAAGTTCCCAATCTAAGCCCGGCCAACCCCAAATATAAGATGGGAATAAGACTGTGGCGAAAATTACCTTTTCAGGCCACCAGGTTGCTGGGTCCTTCAATCGCAAAATATCTCGCATAATGCCTTGAGTCAATAATACCAGAGATAAAAGATATGAAAATTCTGTACCTTGTCCATCGTATACCCTATCCGCCCAATAAGGGGGACAAGATT
>DAOWNY010000355.1 GCA_030642325.1 Deltaproteobacteria bacterium | reverse complement strand
CCCCCCGGCTCCCATTGATTTCTCATCACTCCTCTGTTCGCTTCTAACGGCGGTACTATCGGGATCATAGCTTTCTTCGGTAACCTCACTCTGCCGAAAATTCAATAATGCGGAAACCCTTACCACTACTCTCCTGGTGCCCATCGCTTTTTCCAGCATTGTCTGGATCCTGTTTTCCATATTTCTCTCTACCGTTTCGCGGAGCTCCAGCTGGGAATTGCTCAAACGGCCGATGGACGAAAATTCCGACTTCCCGGAAAAAAGGATATTTCCGTCCACATCTACTACAGTAATATTTTCGGGCCCCAATCCCTCAACGCTGTTGGACACCAGATAAACGATGCTCCGAACCTGATTTTCCCTCAATCTCCTTCCCGGATTCAGCTTCAATACCACCGAAGCGGTGGGCGGATTCTGATCTCTAACGAACAGGCTCTTTCGGGGAATGACTAGATGAACCCTGGCTCGACTTATTTCCGTGAACTGGCTGATGGTCCGGTTTAACTCCCCCTGCAGCGCCCTTTGAAAATTTAGTTTCTGAACAAATTCCGTTACCCCGAAACCGGTCTTGTCAAAAATTTCAAAACCCACTCCCCTTCCCTTGGGCAGCCCCTCACCGGCCAATTGTAACCGAACTTCATATAAATCATCCTGGGGAATCATTACCAGATTGCCTCCTCCCGCAATTTGATAAGGTATCTTCCACTCCCTCAGCTTATCAATAATTTTTCCGGCGTCTTCCGAACTCATGTCGGAGTAAAGCATTCGGTATTCGGATTTTCCCGTCCAGATTACAACCAGCATCACAGCAGCAGCAAATAAACTGGTAAGGGTGATGGCAATCAGCTTTTTCCCAATTGACAAACCTTTAAAGATTTGAAAAAAAGAGTTTGCCTGTTCTTTTAAAAATTTAATCATTTTAGTTACCCTTTGGGTGTGTATCTCTCCGGCACTACCATCAGACTTTTGGGATTAAACTAAAAAAAGATGCCGGCAAGTTTTGTTTACCCCTAAACGGGCATTTTCATAACTTCCTGATAAGCTTCAATGATTTTGTTGCGTACCTTCAGCATTAACTTAAATGAAACGCTCGCTTTTTCCATGGCAATCATCGTTTCATGAATATTTTGGGATTTACCGATTATCAGTTCCTCGATTGCCCGATCAGCTTCCACTTGAAGCTTACTTACTTCACCCAGGGTGCCCTTAAAAATCTCCCCAAAGGAGGATGATCCGCCTTTTTCCGGTTTCTCCTCCTTATTTGCCGGAGAATCGAGCAAAAATTCCAATCTATTACTTAATGTTATCTTGTCCACAACAAAAAACCTCCTTATCCCCCAATTTCCAAAGCCTTTAAGACCATACCCTTAAGGGCGTTAATTGCCGTAACATTTGCTTCGTAGGAACGGGTGGCGGATATCATATTTGTCATCTCTTCTATCAGATTAATGTTTGGCAAGGCCACATAGCCCTGGTTATTTTCATTAGGATGAAGGGGGTCATAAACTAATTTCGGCTTGCTCCTGGCTTCTACAATACTAACCAACCTTACTTCCCGAAGAATTTCCTCAAACGGGGACCCATTTTACCGACCCTTCAAACTTCCCGCCAACGGGAAAGCGGCCACAATCAACTCTTTCCTTTGAT
>DAOWNY010000366.1 GCA_030642325.1 Deltaproteobacteria bacterium | reverse complement strand
TTTGAACTTTTGATTACAAAAAATGCAGGGGTTTGGGGTTCTCCCCCTCATATATTCACTGCAAAAATAATCGACTATCTCCCCTTGAAACTCCTTTCCCACATTAAAGCTATAAAATGGAATTTCCAGGAGCTCGGCCATCTTTCGGGCATCTTCGTTTTTCTTGGGGGAGACTATGCCCCGTCCTTTTTCATCGCTTTCGCATACTTCGTTGACAAAACTGAGGTTGACCCCGATTGTTTCCCACCCGTCTTTTTTTAGGAGATAGGCGGCAATGGTGCTATCCACCCCCCCGCTAAGGGCCACTGCTACTTTTTTTGACGACATAGTGCCTTACTTTACCCGGCCATCATTTGCCGGCCAAGAATCTCCCTTCTTTTCTGCTGAAAGTTAACGGGAAAATAGATTAAAAAAAACCGTAATTGTGAACGATTGCATTTTTCATTTATCATCAGTGTGCAACATATCCATCGCCCGATATGGACAAACCGGCACACAAAGTCCGCATATAATGCATTTTTCGTTTTGAAAAGAGACCAGCATCCGTTTTCGATCCAGACTTAAAGCTTTGGTGGGGCAAATGGGGATGCAGGCAGTGCAGTGAACACATTTATCTTCCAAAAAGGCTATTTCCCGGACGAGTGGTTCCATGGTGATTCCCAGATCAGCCAGATACGTTTCAGCCTTTTTTAATGCTTCAACCTTTCCACCCAGCTCTATTACAAGTCTCCCCTCCTCACGGGGGACAACCCGAGCCTTCAGGATGTTGATCCTTAAATCGTAGTCCTTTATCAGGCGGTAGGTAACTGGTTCATCTATTAAATGGGGCGGAAAGGTCATGACTACTTTCCGGTTTTTCATAATTATACTCCCGTACGTTGTTGGTTATATCCACCCTGGAGTAAAATGTTCCGGTTTTTCACGATGGCATACCGGAGGATCCCTTTATTTAATGTGGGTATGGAAATTCCGATCCCCGTGCCGGAGTTTTTGCATAACAGCTCAATAAATAGGGGGAACCTCAATATTTGGTAAGGCACTTATGTATTGGTGGAGTACCTTCCGGATTAAGTAAGGATACAGATACGGAAAGAGAATACCAGAATATAGAAGTTTTTAGAAGTTATTTTGTGGGTCAGGCATGGGGTCAAGTCTGCTTTTGACTCTTGCTCACCCTCTAGGCCACCATGTTCACACGTTTCCTCAGGTTTTGATCCGTCAGCATCTGCTTTTTCATCCGGAACCGGGAGCCTGTCACGTCTCAATTTTCGTGTCGGGAATATTGCCGCATTCCCGGGTTCAGCACATGGTACCATGCGTCTGGATACTCTATTCTACTGATTGAGATTCTTCTAAATAATGGGTCGGTGCGGTAATCGGTTCGATTTTGTTATTGCGATATTTTTCGATAATTTTTTTTACGGAGAGACCTCCCTCTGCCTTGTATATGTCAACAAAATTTTCTTTCAACATATAAAAAGAGATTTCTCCAATTTGGGAGGTAAATAATGCGTTAGGCTTGTAT
>DAOWNY010000278.1 GCA_030642325.1 Deltaproteobacteria bacterium | reverse complement strand
CAATCAAATGAATTTTATAACGATAAAAAACATGCTCGATATCGATTCCAGTTCCGGAATAAGGACAGGCCCACAAATTTTTTTAAATTGTTCAAGGCCTTAAAAATCTTAAAGACAATCACAAAAGCACGAAAAACGAAAAATACGAAACCATGTTTTGTTTTTCGTGCTTTTGTGATAAATTTTTTTCTTTTTTTGGTTCCGGCTTGTCCGGGTTAGGTAGAAGACTGGGGACTGAAGGAAAAGTCAGCTGTTTCCAGCAGATCATTATATGTTTTCCACTCGAAAAGATATAAATAGCTGCTCCGCTGTTTTTTTACCTTCAGCCTTCAGCCTTTAAGTTTATCTTACCTGAATAGATATTGAGAAGCTTCACGCATTCACCTGAAAAGGCTCACTCATCTCCTCAACATCTATAACTTGGAAAGTTACCAGTTACCTTCATTCTACTTTAATTCAAATTCCCACAAGTCCAGCTCTCCCAAATGCCAGAGGGCAGAAACACAATTTACATCTACAAATCTCATATACGATTCAATGCAGGGAATTCCGGCTGTTTTCCTTACCTCTTCCCCCAATTTTCGGATAGTGCTGAGTTTCTGAACCATCTCTTTTCTTAAATCTTCTTCCATGGGTTGTACCCCCCTTCTTATTGATTATGATAAATCTATTTTTTGTTCCGATTGTCAAAGACCCGCTTGGCTTTTACTTCATAGCGGGGCAATGATTTAGGCGGTACTATTTCCACTTTTATGGCAACCCCGATTTTATAGCGGAATTCATTGGCTAGTGTGCTTTTCAAGTCATCATGTTTTTCAGCGGGAACATCAGGGGCCGGCTCCACCTTAACGTTTACCGCATCTCCTCCCGGACCTGTCACAATATAAATTTCTAAATTTTCGGAAAGCCCTGCTGTTTCTCCAATGATAGTTTGTATAGCTGTGGGATAAACATTGGTCCCTTTAATGGTAACCATTTGATCTGTTCTTCCCAAAACTCCATCCCGCAACCACGTCCAGGTTCTTCCGCAGTCACAGGATTCTTTGTGCCATTCTACTATATCATGGGTTCGATACTTTATAAGGGGCATTACTGTTGCATAATTGGTAAGGACCCACTCCCCCTTCCCTCCTTCCGGAACCATACCGCCGTCTTCATCCAACACCATGGGATAGGCAATACTCTCCGTCAAATGAAGTCGATCCAGATGGGACGGACAATGCCATGAGGTGGAACCCCACAAATCAGAAAGCCCATACAAATCCAGGACCTTTGCCCCCCAGGCTTTTTCCGTGACCTCCCGAATCGTAGGCAATACGTAACCCGGTTCGCCGGCGGAGGTAACAAATTTGATTGAAGTCTCTGAAGCATCTATGCCCATGTCCCTGGCAACTTCCGCTATCCGCATGGCGTAAGTCGGGGTGGCCACTAAAACCGTGGGCTTTAGTTCCTGAATTTGCCTTACGCGTTGCTCGGTTGTTAATCCTCCCGAGGTAACTACCTGGGCACCCAGTGCAACCGCATCGTAATAAGCACACCAAAAAGCCATAAAGGTTCCAAAAGGGAAGGCAAAATAGAATGAATCAACAGGGCGGATACCATGAGCCCACCACTTAAAAACCCAACCGGTGCTCAACATATCCCGATAATATCCGATCTCCTTTAATGGAGTTCCGGTGGTCCCGGAGGTTTGAAAATAGAAAGTATGGTATTCTTCGCTCCCCTTAACTATACTGCCGCCAAAGGGAGGATTGTCGGTCTGGGATTTAACTACATCCGGCTTATCAATGCTGGGAATTTTCACCCTAAAATCATCCAATGTCTTAATATCCTCCGGTTTAACATTGGCTTTGTCGTACAACTCTTGATACATGGGAATTTTTTCGTAAGCATGTTTAATCAACCGCTGTAGTCGACGAAGATGAAGCTGGTCCAGTTTTTCTCGTGGCATGGTTTCCAGGTACTCATTCCAGTAAGGGCTATCTTTAACTTGATCAGTGTATAGCTGCATGGATATACCTCCTTTTTTGTATTTATTCCTTGTCACCCCCCTGACTAATTAGCCGGGCAGAGCAAACAAGCCCAAAGTTGATAAAAAAATTATGGAGGAACATATTTGTCTTTATTTCCTCCAAAAATCAATCTATATCAATATCTATCACCCCTTTCCTTATATATTCGTTCCTCGCACTGTTTCAGCTTTACTGCTTTACGGTAAAAAAAATTTTTCTCCCCTCTTGCCTGCGCATAATTCGATCTTCTCGTTCAAGTTTTTCTAGGTGAGTAAGGATTATCCCCAGTTGACGGACAAAAATCACCGAGTTGCTGCTCTTGGCGAACAGATGAATCAAGTCGGTTAATCTACACCTTTTTTTAGATAGCTCCTGTAATATTTTTTCTTCTCTCCACTTAAGGGTTCTCCGAGAATTTTCAAGTAATTGGGGACCAAAACCGATGGGGGGACCGTGGGAGGAAAATATCCATCGGCACTTTATTAGATACTTCTCTATCTTTTTTAAGGAGGATTCATAAGAAAATAAGTCAGACCCGAAACCGCTCATACCACCGGTAAAAGTGGTGCTCTTCTCCATGAGAAAATCGCCGGTAAAAAGAATGGCATTCCTCTCTTCCCACAGGCTGATATCCCACGGACTATGACCAGGCGTAAAAATAACTTCAAACTTATGTCTCCCTGTAGTAATTATCTCTCCGTCATATAGCCCCCGTTCAATTTCAATCTCTCCTGAGGTTGGCTGCCAGAATGCATCAATCACCTTGGAATAACAATCTTTTTCCTGGGGATACGAGTATAAATGCGCAAAAAATGCCTCCTTGCAAAGCGACTTGAACATCTCAACGTATTCACCGTATTGCTCCACCTTCCCCAGGGCTTCATGGTATATCAGTTGGGAAAAATTACCGTTCCGGTTCAGTTGAACCCCGCCT
>DAOWNY010000204.1 GCA_030642325.1 Deltaproteobacteria bacterium | reverse complement strand
TGGCCAATATCCTTGTTATGGCGGAAGTTAAAGTGGTTTTACCGTGATCAACATGCCCTATGGTCCCAACATTAATGTGTGGCTTTGTTCTTTCAAACTTCTGCTTAGCCATCTTTCTTTCCTCCTTGAATCAAGGTAAATTTATCCAAAAAAATTAACTTACCAGCGATAATGGGCAAAGGCCTTATTGGCTTCCGCCATCTTATGGGTATCCTCTCTCTTTTTGACTGATGTACCCCGACTATTGGCTGCATCAATTAATTCGGAAGCCAGCTTCTCTTCCATGCTATTCTCTGAGCGCGCCCTTGCGTAACCTATCAGCCATCTAATAGCCAGAGATATTCTACGTTCCGTTCGCACTTCTACCGGAACTTGATAGGTAGCGCCCCCAACCCGCCTTGATCTAACTTCCAAAATCGGTTTTACATTATCAAGAGCCTGGTTAAATATTTTTAATGGATCTTCCTTGGTCCTTTCTTCAATAATCCCAAAAGAACGATATAAAATATACTCGGCCAGACTTTTTTTACCCTTAAACATAAATCGATTAATAAATCTCGCCACTAGCACACTGTTATATTTAGGGTCTGGTAAAATTTCCCTCCGAGGAACCCTTCCTTTCCTGGACATCTATCACCTCTCTATTGAAAATAAATATCTTACCGTCCTTGTCATGATTTTTTTATTGCATGCCGGAGCATGGACTACTTGATCAATCAAGGATATGTTTGGTTTATTACGATTCCTTTAAATAATCTTCACAATCACCTACTTTGGTTTTTTTGCACCGTATTTTGAACGTGACTTCCTGCGATCACTTACCCCCAATGAATCCAAGGTGCCCCTGACAACATGATACCTTACCCCGGGTAAATCCTTCACCCTCCCACCCCTAATCATTACCACCGAATGTTCCTGAAGGTTATGACCTACCCCGGGAATATATGAAGTTACCTCGAAACCATTCGTCAATCTGATTCTTGCAACCTTCCTGAGCGCAGAATTAGGCTTCTTGGGAGTTGAAGTATATACTCTCAAACAAACTCCTCTTTTTTGAGGAGAACTATTTAACGCCGGTGCTTTATTTTTTTTCTTAATTTTTTTTCGTCCAAGCCTTACCAGTTGGTTGATGGTGGGCATCATACCTCCTAATTCTTTTCATGAAAGAGCACTAATCTTGGTCTCTTCCTGTTGAAAAATTATCCCGATATCTTTATAGCGTGAAATCCCTGTTCCTGCCGGAATCAATCTTCCCATAATTACATTCTCTTTTAGCCCCTCCAAGGTATCAACTTTCCCTGAAATACTCGCTTCGGTTAGTACTTTAGTAGTTTCTTGAAACGAGGCAGCAGAAATAAAACTGTCAGTGCTGAGGGATGCCTTGGTAATACCCAAAAGAAGGGGGTCGCCAGTGGCGGGTTCACCCCCGTTTTTAATAACCAGTGCATTCTCTTCTGCGAATACATCTTTTTCCACATGGTCACCTATTAAAAAATTGGTATCACCGATCTCTCTTATTCTTACCCTTCTTAGCAGCTGTCTTACAATTACTTCTATATGCTTATCATTTATTTTAACTCCCTGAAGTCTATAAACTTCCTGCACCTCATCCACTAAATACTTGGCCAGCTCTTTATCCCCCCTGATGCCTAATATATCATGGGGATTAGGCGACCCATCCATCAAAGGTTCCCCGGCCACAACTAAATCATTTTCATGAACACTGATATGTTTACCCTTGGGAATCAAATACTCCTTTGCATCACCTACGTCGGGAGTAATAATTACTCTTCTCTTTCCTTTTATATCCTTTCCAAAGCTGACCTTTCCATCGATTTCACTAATGATGGCAATTTCCCTCGGATTTCTTACTTCAAACAACTCTGCAACCCTAGGCAGTCCACCGGTAATATCCTTTGTTTTCGTAGTTTCACGAGGTATTTTGGCAATCGCATCTCCTGCATAAACCTCATCTAACTCTTTAACCACAATATTAGCTCCAATCGGCAGCATATATCTTGCGGCTAAATTTGAATCAGGCAACTTAAGTGTCCTATTTCGATTATCTTTAATTGAAACCCGGGGCCTCATTTCCACATCTTTTGATTGTACTATTACCTTGCGGGAAAAACCGGTCATTTCATCCAGCTGTTCTTGCATGGTAACCCCTTCAACTATATCACCGTATTTGATTACCCCCGAAACTTCGGTAAGAATGGGTACGGCATATGGATCCCATTCAGCAATAAGGTGATCACTTTCTACCTTCTGCCCCTCTTCAATTTGAAGAATCGCGCCATAAATGAGAGTATATTTTTCTCTTTCCCGACCCTTGCTATCCCGGATAAGAAGTTCACCGTTACGATTCATCACTACCAGTTTGCCTTCCCTGTTTCTGATGGTTTTCACATTGCTTAAGGCTATAACCCCGCCATGCCGGACAATTAGGGTACTCTGTTCAACCCGCTTACTCGCTGTTCCCCCGATGTGAAAGGTTCTCATGGTTAACTGAGTTCCGGGTTCGCCAATGGACTGAGCAGCTATTATTCCAATTGGCTCACCAATATTAACCATTCTTCCGTGGGCCAAGTCTCTTCCGTAACACTTTGCACAAACTCCTCGCCGGGATTGACAGGTTAATACGGAACGAATCTTGACATGGTCAATTCCCGCCTCGGTTATCTTCTCCACCAATTCCTCATTAATCTCTTCATTGGCCTTTACCAATACATTATTTGTATAAGGATCCCTGATATCACTAATGGTGACCCGCCCCAGAATACGGTTCCCGACCGTTTCAATAATCTCTCCACCCTCCACCAGAGAAGAGACTAAAATTCCGTCAATGGCGCCACAATCCTCTTTGGTAATAATGGAATCCTGGGCAACATCAATCAGCCTTCGAGTTAAATAACCTGAATTTGCGGTCTTCAGGGCTGTATCCGCCAACCCCTTCCTTGCTCCGTGAGTGGAAATGAAATACTGGAGGACATTCAATCCCTCTCTAAAATTAGCAGTGATCGGGGTTTCAATAATTTCCCCCGACGGTTTGGCCATCAATCCCCTCATTCCTGCCAGCTGTCTCAACTGCTGCGCGCTCCCCCGGGAACCTGAATCAGCCATCATAAAAAGAGGGTTAAAACTCTTGACGGACTTTTTCTTGCCGTCGGTTCCGATAACCATTTCGGTTCTAATTTCCCTCATCATTTCACTGGCGACCCGATCGGTAGCTTCCGCCCAGATGTCAATTACCTTATTGTATCTTTCCCCGTCCGTAATTAGTCCTTCCGTATACTGCTTCTGGATATCCAAAGCATCCGAATTAGCTTGATCTATGACTTCTTTTTTACTCGATGGAATTATCATATCTTTTATCGATATGGATACGCCGGCCGTGGTAGCATATTTATATCCCAGGTTTTTCAGCTTGTCGGCAAGCACCACTGTCTCTTTAGCCCCCGCCATTCTGTAACATTGATCTATTAAATTGGTCAATTCCTTTTTATTGATTATCTTATTAATGGCATCAAAGGGAATTTTTTCCGGGATAATCTCATACAAAATTATCCTCCCCGTCGTGGTACCAATTATATTGCCATCCAACCGCACCTTTATGTTCGCATGAATGCTCACTGCACCTGCATCGTATGCGATCCTAACTTCTTCCGGGTCGGAAAATATCTTGCCTTCTCCCTTTACGAATTCTCTTTCCTGGGTCAAATAGTACAATCCGAGAACAATATCTTGAGTAGGAACT
>DAOWNY010000096.1 GCA_030642325.1 Deltaproteobacteria bacterium | reverse complement strand
CCGCCTCTTGCGGATCCTGCGCAATGGTCAGCCCCTCCTCCTCCTTAATTAAGCGCATCCCCCTTGCTCCATCGTTGTTAGCACCGGTCAGGATGACTCCGATCAGGCGCGATGAATAAACATCAACTGCGCTTTCAAACAAAACATCAATCGAAGGGCGGCAATAGTTCACTTTGTCATCGGCAGAAAGGGAAAGAGTTTCATCCTCTTCAATAAGCAGGTGATGGTCGCAAGGAGCAAAATAGACATGTCCCCGCTGTATTTTTTCCTTCTCTTCCGCCTCCTTCACCGTTAAGGCAGATGTAGTGTTAAAATATTCAATATGAAACCCATTCTGATTTGCGTGTAGATGCAGGGCAATCATAATCGGCAGGGCAAAATCTTCCGGTAAGGCCGCCAAAAGTCTGGTAAGCGCCTGGATTCCACCGGCAGATGCCCCGATTACCACTGCTGAATATTGTTTTTTCACTACCGGTATTTTCCTGTCAGAGTTTCGATTTTATCATCAACAAATGAAGCCTCAGTGCCTTACCTGATCTTTTGATAAATTTTCCAACGGCTGTCGATCACCTTGTAATTTTTTTCAATGCCGGATAACTGCAGGCTTTCTTTATCTCCAAGGGCAAGAAAACCGTTTATTCTGAGACTGTCATTAAAAAGGTCAAACACCCTGTTCTGGAGAGTCTGGTTAAAATATATCAGGACGTTTCTACATACAATCAAATTCATTTCCCCGAATACCTGGTCCGAGACCAGATTATGGCCGGCAAAGGTGATATTTTTCCTTAACGATTGATCGATGATGATTGAATCGTATCCGGCGTGGTAATATTCCGAGAAAGAGCATTTGCCCCCTGCCGCCTGATAGTTTACTGTGAAATCCTTCACATCTTTGATAGAATAAATCCCCTGTTTAGCCTTATTTATGGCCAGTTCGTTAAAGTCGGTGGCAAATATGGTAGCACGGTCAAGAAGCCCCTCCTCTTTTAGGATGATCGCAAATGAATATACCTCTTCGCCCGTTGCACAGCCGGCATGCCAGGTTTTAAAATAGGGAAAAGTTTTTAAATAAGGGACTACTTTTTCAATAATTGCCTGGTAAAAATCGGGGTTGCGGAACATTTCGGTTACGGTGATGGAAAATTCGCGTATGCATTTTGCAAAAAAGGATTCATCATATAAAAGATCCGGGATCATTTCGCTTACCGTCTTTTGACCGGTTTCTGCCAAAACTCTCATAACCCTTCTTTTCATTGATGCCCGGGCATAGTTGCTAAAATCATAACCATAGCGTTGCAGCAAGGCCTCAAGAAATAGGTTGATCTCAATTTTTTTAATTTGAGTTGCTTTCATAATATCTTATTGAATGCTCTCTAATGGTTTTTTTCAGACTGTTAAGAAAGAGGGTCGCGGTACAGCCATATCCTCATCAAGGAAAGCAGACGATCAACGTCAACCGGTTTGGAAATGTAATCGTTTGCCCCCACTGCAACACATTTCTCCCGGTCACTCGCCATCGCTTTTGCAGTTAAGGCAATGATCGGCAGTTCATTAAATTTTTGCTGGGAGCGAATACGTTCTATGGTTTCATAGCCATCCATTACCGGCATCATAATGTCCATCAAAACCAGACCTATATCATCTTCTTTTTCCAGCACTGCCAGCGCCTTTTTTCCGTTTTCCGCTTTTTCTACCTTGATCCCTTTCTTATTTAAAACCTTTGACAGGGCAAAAACATTTCGCATGTCATCGTCCACCAGGAGTACCTTTTGATTTCTGAATATCTGCTCTTTATCGTGAAGACGGGCAATCATTTTCTGTTGATTGCCGGGCATGTTTTTAACTACCCGGTGCAGAAAGAGGGCTGTTTCGTCCAGAAGCCGTTCCTCTGATTTTGCGCCTTTGATGATAATTGAATCCGAGTACTGCTGAAGCTCTTCCACTTCCTGACTGGTGAGATCTTTTCCGGTATAGATGATGACCGGGGGAATCTTGATCTTGTTGTCATCATTCATCTTCTGAAGTAGTTCCGTGCCGGTAATGTCGGGAAGTCTCAAATCCAGCACCATACAGTCAAAAACTCTGGTTTCAAGCGCTGCGATTGCCGCATCACCGGTGGCCGCTTCGGTTGTTGCTACATCGCTGTTTCCGATCAACTTGATTATGCTTTTTCTCATGTTCTCGTCATCCTCCACCAGCAAAAGATCTTTAACCCTTTTTTCGTTAAAAGATTCGATCTGCTGGAAGGTGGCGGACAACTGTTCCCTGGAAACCGGTTTTTCCAGATATTCAATGGCACCTTTTTTATATGCATCCAGGTTTTCATTTTCGCTCGATACGATATGAACGGGGATATGACGGAGATCAGGATCATCTTTTAAGGTATCCAGCACTGCCCATCCGTCAATACCCGGGAGATTAATATCCAACACTACTGCTTCCGGTATATGCTTCCGGGCCAGCTCTACCCCCTCCTCCCCTGTTGCAGAAACAAGAGTTTTAAACCTGTGCCCCCCGGCCTGGTCCTGAACACTCTTGGCAAAAACCGGATCATCCTCAATTATGAGTATTACCTTATCGCCCGCTTCCAGTTCATCCCGATCATCGGGAATGGAGGAGAAGGTTTGGGGATTTATCAATCTTTTTTGCTCTTCAGGCTTTTCCCTCTTCTTTTGCTTCTCAGCCCTTTTTTCCTCCTGATGCCCCACAGTTTTTTTGCACACAAAGGGGAGGTAGATAGTAAATGTGGATCCCTTCCCCACTTCACTTTTCAGTTTAATCTCACCGCCCAGGAGATTGACAAGCTCGCGCGATATTGAGAGCCCCAGGCCCGTACCCCCGTATTGTCTGGAAATGCTGCCGTCTGCCTGCTGAAAGGCCTCAAATATTTCAAGCTGCTTGTCCTCGGGTATTCCTATCCCGGTATCAATTACCGAAATTGCAATGGTGTCTTCCGGCTTAAGCCCGCTGCGGCTCAAGTCCACATGGGATTCAACTCGTCCAAAATCGACGGTAATTCCCCCTGATTCGGTAAACTTGATGGAGTTTGAGATCAAATTCTTAATGATCTGTTCCAGTTTCTGCTGATCCGTCTGAATTTCCGGACGAATCTCCCTGCTCAGGTTGATCGTAAGTGCCAAGTTCTTTTTATCCAGAACATGCCTAAAGTTAGTTAAGATGTTTTTTTCAATTTCATCCAGTTTAATATTGGCAAAACTAACCTGCATCTTGCCCGCTTCAATTTTGGAAAGGTCCAAGATGTCGTTGATGAGGCTGAGCAGTCCCTGGCCGCTATTATGGACTATCTTCGCCGATTCTACCTGTTCCTCGGTTAAATTCCCGCTTGAGTTCTCCGCCAGATCGCGGGAAAGAATAAGCAGGCTGTTAAGAGGGGTACGCAGCTCGTGGGACATGTTGGCAAGAAATTCAGATTTGTATTTACTGGATACCGCCAGTTCCCTGGCTTTTTTGGTAAGATCCTCTTTGGCCAGAGCAAGAGACCGGTTACTCTTCTCGATTTCCTCTTTTTGAGACTCCAACACCCGGGTTTTATTGCCCAGCCCTTCGTTGGAAACCCTCAGTTCTTCCTGCTGGGTCTGCAGCCCTTCGTTTGAAACCTTCAGTTCTTCCTGCTGGGCTTGCAGTTGTTCGTTTGAAACCTTCAGTTCTTCCTGCTGGGCCTGCAGCTCTTCGGCTTGACTCTGGGTCTCCTCCAGCAGCACTTTGGTTCTCCGGCTCTCCTTGGCGGTATTTATGGCAATCGCAATATTTTCGGTGACCAACTCGACAAATTCCATCTGTCTGTCAGTAAACGGTCTAAGGGAGCCCAGTTCCATAACCCCCATTACAGCGCCCTGCAAAATGACCGGAACGGCCAGAATATTGCGGGGAAGCGCATTTCCCAAGCTGGAATCGACTCTCATATAATCCTCCGGCACGTCAGAGATCAGGATACTCTGTTTTTCCAGGGCCACCTCCCCCACCAGCCCCTCACCATGTTTAATTTTAGTGACAATCCCTTTTCTTTTTGTAAAGGCATAACTCCCGGCCAGCCTTAATATTTTTTCACGGTCGGCAACATAAAAAGTGCCCACCTGAATATTCAGATACTTGGCAAGGCAAGAAATAATATCCCTGGACAGGGTGGGAATATCTTTATTGCCCCGCATCTGGTCTGCCAGTTGTGCCTGCCCGGTTTTGAACCAGTTGTTTCTTTCATTTTCTTCCGATGTTTCTTTGAGCGATCTTGTCATTCTGTTAACCGAGATCGCCAGCCGATCGTTATCGCTCTTCTCTTCCACACTTACGTCCAGGTTCCCCTCTGCTACTTTCCGCACCGCTTCCGATGTTTCTTTGAGCGATCTTGTCATTCTGTTAACCGAGATCGCCAGCCGATCGTTATCGCTCTTCTCTTCCACACTTACGTCCAGGCTCCCCTCTGCTATCTTTTCCAAGACTTCCGCCCTCTTTCTTAAAGAGGTTTGCATTTCTTTAAAAGAGAGGGCAAGCTGACCGATTTCATCTTCCTGTTGAATATCGATTTCCTGATCCAGATCACCCCCTGCCAGCTCGCGGGCAACGGATGTTACCCTGAGTAGCGGCTTTACCGTCATCTTGATCAGTAAAAAAAGTGTGGATAGAGCTGCTATTGCAAAGAAAAGATTGACATTAAACACCATATTCTTAACAAAATTCAACTCCGACCCAAGCTGGGATGAAAACAGAGCACCGTTTTTTGCAATTTTCCGGTATTGTTCAATGAATTTTTTTTCAAGCTCGATTATCTCATTGTCGGTCTCTAAATTGTGGCAAATTTCCAACATTGTTCCAACCTCGATCGTATTTTTTTTGAGCAGTTGAAAGGATTCGCCATAACCAAGAATTGTAAGAAGCCACCTCTCTGGCGCATTCTTGTTGTTGTAAATCTTATTGGATAGTTCCATCAGTCTCCCGGCAAGCTGAATTATCCCCATATTTTCATGATGACCGCCCCCGGCGTTTAGGATTTCACTCCCTTTTTTAAAACCTTCGAGTGTCCCCGTTTCTTTTAATTCTATATATTGCTGCGTCCGAAAATACAAAAAAACGAGGCACTCATTCATTTCCCTTTCTAACCTTTGCGCAATCGCGGTCTGAGATATTTCGTAAGTACCGATTACTGAAATTAACCCGGAAAGACAAAATAGCAATCCCACAAACATAAATTTTTTTCTGAACCCGATGTTTCCAATGTATTTTCTTGTACGATTCATAATTTTTCTCCCGGTCGGACTGAACGTAACTGGGTTTAACCTGTCAAGCAAGCCATCGATAATCCAAAGTACCGATTACTGCAGATCCAAAGGAATTGTAGCTCTATTCAGGATAAGTTGAGCGATCAGCTGTCAGCACACAAACGTTTAGCTTTGAAAAACCTAATTTAATTATGAGTCCTGCAGTATTCATGCCAAATAATCGCCAGGGAATGTCCGCCAATTACGATGATTTGTCCTGTCTTAGCCGTTTAATTTAGATGGTTTTCAGATCAGCCGTAAAACGGACCCATTAAAAAAATAAATTATACAAAATGATGTTTTTTAATCTGCCAATTCTTTGACACATCATCGGTCAATTTTGGGCATCCGGCATCCCCCTTTAACCTGAAAAAATCGTAATTATTTTTAAAGGAGCTCTTTTTTTGTCTAATCGTTAGAAATGAGGCTGCAAATTGCCCCCTTGACAACTAATAAACCATCTGTTAATTTTATAGTATCAATCGTCAGGTAAGGGTTTTAGGTCTCTGATGCTGTCCGGGCAATACTTGGATTGAATAATTCCATCTTCTTTTTAAAGGGGAGAAAAAAATGAAGGACAATAAAAAAACCGCCAGGGAATGGTTTATGGAAGGCCTTAAATACGATACAGTTGAATATCCTTCTGATACGGCAATTGATGCTTATGAAAAATGCATTAAACTTGACGATACTTTTGGAGATGCTCATATCAATTTGGGTTTCATCTATCTTCAAAAGGATGATTTTGACAGGGCGGAAGAGTGCTTCCACAAAATAGTTATGATGAGTCCCGATAACCCGGAGGCATACAATAACTTAGGATATGTTTACGAACGAATGGAAAGATTGGGCAGCGCCAAGCAGATGTTTGAAAAGTCACTGGAGTTAAAACCGGGGGACGCTGAAGCCCTGATCAACCTTGCCCACATAGCTGATCTGCAGGGAAACTATCAAGAAGTAATTGAATATTATAAAAAAGCTATTTCAATAGATCCCGGTGCCGTTCACCCCAAATTCTGTCTCGCCCTCCTCTACGACCGGTATGATATGTTTGACGAAGCAATGGAATATTACCAACAGGTTCTGGAATTGGATCCCAAACACGTCAAGGCTCTCTTCAATTCGGGTATTTTATACTGTCATAACGGAAACTACCAGGAGACTATCAAATCTTATCGGAGAGTACTGGAATTAAATCCCGGCAATTCACAGGCGTGGAACAATCTTGGCTCTGTTTATGAAGAAATGAAAAATTATGAAGAAGCTATCGCTGCCTACCAAAAATCCATCTCGCTGAATTCCTTTCAGGAAGAGGCCCATTTCAATTTAGCCCGCATAGAATATCTTCAAAATCCATCGGGCCTTGACATCAATAAGAAAAAGGAGATTATTCAAAGACTGCAATTCGTTTCATCAATCAATCCAAAACATACCATTGCCAAACAACTTATCCACAAATTAAGGAATTAGCATATTGGGAAACCAAGGGGGTTTAGCTACTCTTCTTCGGTGCTTGCGATCTTTTTTTCAAGCTGAGCCAATATAAGCTCCTTGGTTCTATTCCAAATCGAAAGGGGATCGTCCGTAAGGGAGGCCTTTATCTGAGAATGCTTCTGAAGTGCCTGGGCAGCCAATATTCCTGCCAGCTTATTGCGATAACCCTTAGAAAATGATTTTGCCTGTTTAATAATATGGGGAGGTATTTTTACCTTAATCTTCAGCTTTCCGGATTTTTGTTTTTCAGAAACCGGGGCACTTTCTGCGGGAGCAGGGATACTTTCTACGGGAGCGGGAGCACTTTCTGCGGG
>DAOWNY010000337.1 GCA_030642325.1 Deltaproteobacteria bacterium | reverse complement strand
GTATGATCCCAATGGTCATGGGAAATTACCACTATTCCTATATCCTTGGTTTCAATGCCCAACTCTTTCATATTGTGCAGCAAAATAGCGCCATCAGCACCGGTATCAAACATAATTAAAGGAAGACTTGGCCCTCCTTCCATCTCTATAATACAGGAAAAACCCCAGTCCTTTTTCAACTCTTCTTTTTTTGTCTCGTTATCATATAAAATGGTAATTTTCATTTTTTTACTTCCGTAAAGTCTTAATCCTTGACCGGATTGCTTCCTCATACCCCGCTCTTCCGGGCGGGGATCAAAGGAAGCTATCTGATCTGCCTGCGATGGATTCATTATCGGGAAACCCCTGCCCGATGGACAAAAATTTCCCGCAACATTTGTGACCGGCTCTCTTCTAAAACAAGCTCAGGTTGAGTATAAAAAGGGGGATAACGATTTTAATTTTAAAGATAATGCACCTTGTCGGCAGCAAGTAATGCTTCCACTGCCTGGGGAACTTCCAGGGGAACGATAAAATCTTCAATATTTGATTTGTCATCCACTGTTTTAGCAAACCCGTCGATAACATGGAAGGTTCCGCAAGAGGCGATCGTAATCCCAAGGCTACCATTTAAAAAACGAGCCAGCTGTTCCAGGTTGTCCGGCAGGTCCGAAGCGGAAAGCCCGGTAATTTGACCGGCAAGCAGGTCCTTAACCGAGTCTTCAATCACAAATTTGGCCAATTCACCTTTCTTGGTCATGCCTATCCCCTGGGGGCCATAAAATATTGTAATATTTTCAACTTTATTTACTTGCTTGGCTACAAAGGCGACAACGTAAGCCGCATATTGATTATAAGGTTTATCCGCTCCCGTATTTACTATAATCAATAAATTTTTTATATCCGACATAATAAAACTCCTTTCCAAAAATTAATTATTATTTTCATATCCCCCTTTCGCTAAACCTTATCTACTTTAAAATATTGTTTATCTTTCAATTCCTTTCTGATGCGTGACCATAAGCAACTAATGAATAATCTTCTAAATCAACCGCTTACCAGCTTCTTCACCCGGTTTAATCGCATAAATCTCTTCTATTGTAAACACGGCTGCCCCCCTGGGCAGTATGGGAGGATCGATGCCCGCCGCCTTACAAAAATCTCTCATGAATTTTTCTGTGTCCTCAAAGATAGGACCGGAATATTCAATCTTAATCTCCCCCTTGAACTGATATCCATCGTGCTTTTCTTCGTCGGTAACAACGATAGCTGCTTTTGGATTTTCTTCAATATTCTTTTTGGTTTTGTTAAGGTAGTTATCCGGGATTACAATTGTCTCATTATCCAGAAGCCGAGAGCCCCCAATGGGAACCACATTGGGAACACCATCCTTGGAGGCGGTTGCCAGGTAAACACAGAACTTCTGTTTTTTGGTTAACATGGTCTGTTCTTTAAATAAATTTTCCATCTCTTTGGTTGGTTTGGCCATTGTACCTCCTCCCATGATTAAAATTTTTCGTTGAAGCTGTTTGTGCCGGCGCTTTTTTTGCCGCCTGATCCCTGTCAATACGGTTTTTTACCTATCCGGTTCATTCCGAAATTTTGTCGGGAGAGTTTGCATAAAAAAGTGATCCTGATTAAGAAATACAGTGGAATCTTTTAGATTCTTTCTGCTTGAGCTTTCCGCTCTTTTTTGACATCATCAGTTTTTGTTCACTTCCTCATTTTCTGAAATCCGGCAAACAAGCTCTTAATTTTGTTTTCGATCCAGCCAATTTTTATGTTGTTCCTCCGGTCAAACTCAGGAACAGAGGGTTTAATATCCGGGAAAAGGGTGTCATCCGCTATATCAATGTGGGCTCTCTGCAAAAAATATCTTCGTAACCGTTCACGGTTCTCTTTTTACCTTTTACCAAATTGCGTTGGAAGAAACTGACCTAAGATTTTTCCGAATTTCCAATAGATGTTTCTCTCTTAATCTGAAAGGAATCACCGTGGCCATCTGTTCATCCGCTTCCCGGTTGCCGATGTCGAGCTTCTTCCGCCGGACTTTCAGTAAACTTTGAAATAAACCTCCGATGCTCCTCGCGGACATGTCATCAAAGTTACCCAAATTAGCCAGAGTGCGATGCTTAATTTTGACACCTTGACGGTACGTTTCTATCAACTTCAAATAACGATATAATTT
>DAOWNY010000362.1 GCA_030642325.1 Deltaproteobacteria bacterium | reverse complement strand
CTTTTAATGAGTATGCGGCTTACCACAATATGAAACCCCCATCTACTTCGAGGGTTTGGCCGGTAATCCAGTCTGATTTGTCCGAGGCAAGAAATACCGCTGTTCCCACCAGATCATTTGGTTGTTCGGGCCGCTTAATGCACTGCATGGATACGAGCTGTTCCGTAAAACCGGGAGGTATGCCCGGCATATCCTTGGATGCTTCACTCATGGTAAAACCCGGTGATATGCAATTTACATTAATCCCGAACGCACCCAGTTCTCGGGCCAGCGCCCTGGTCATGGCAATCGCCGCACCCTTGGATGTTACGTAATGAAGCATCATCGGCAGACCCGCAAAGAAGGTGCCGGAGGCAACATTGATGATTTTCCCGCTACCCTGGGATTGCATCTGAGGAACAACGGCCTTTGTGCACATCCAGCCGCCTTTCACATTAACCGCCATCATCCGGTCCCATTCTTCTTCGCTTATCACATGAAATGGCTTCATTCCGATGCCGTAGTATATGGCAGCGTTATTAACCAGAATGTCTATCCCTCCAAATTTTTCTATTGCAAGCCGGGCCATCTCCCGGGTATCTTTCTCTTTGGATACGTCGGTCTTGACCGCAATAGCCGCGCCTCCCTCGTCCTCGATCTCTGCTGCCACTGCCTGCGCATTTTCAAGAACGATTTCCGCAATGACCACCTTTGCCCCTTCTTTTGCAAATCCTAAGGCATAAGCTCTGCCAATCCCCCTTCCCCCGCCGGTAATAACCGCCACCTTGTCTTTTAATTTCATTCCTTCCCCCTGTCTTAAATAATTAAGGTAACTATTCAAAAAAAATTATTATAAACCCATGTATCATCTATCTAGTTTCAAAAAAATTACCTCCCATTTTTTTTGCAGTCGGACTAAACTCTGCAGGAATCCCAATTGAACAATCATATTGATTGACGGAATCCTGTTGCTATCTATTTAAATTAACAAAAGTAAATTTTTATCCACCCCCTCCTTTCTCTTGCAAACATAATTGACAATACCCGACGACTTTGATAGAAACAAAAAAGGACGAGGCCGCAGAGAGAAGTTTTCTCCTGATTACGCCTCACTGCCGGGGAGGGCGGTTTCGCTCTTGGACGGATAGGAACCGCCGCCCCCCCTACAAAAAAATATTCACTATTTATTATCAATTCCCGGCTTGTGCCCTGTCGCGCATCAAATGACGCACCTTGCTTGTCTTTTTCCCTTTCTGCGGTGTTACGACTTCAGTTACATAGAAATACTATACGCCTTCAGTCGTGCCTTGCAGAACGAAAAAAATACTGCGCAATCTTACGCCATTTAACACGTGACATGACATTAGGAATATTTGGATAATCCGGTTACCGATTTTGGTGGACATGGCACCAAAACCATGGACTTGATGTCAATTACAGACGAGCTTTGAAAAATTAATGAGTATGAAATAGGGGGCAATATCAAGGCATCGTTTTAAAAATACTGTGTTTCCGGGTGATTTATTTGGGAGGGCGGGATTTTCTTACGATGGATTTAGAATTTTCTCT
>DAOWNY010000182.1 GCA_030642325.1 Deltaproteobacteria bacterium | reverse complement strand
CTTGCAGTTAGGTATTAGCTATTAGCTTTTGCATGAGACCATTCAACATCCGCTTGATCTCGTTACATTTGCCGATCTAATTCCAAGTAATCGTTCTTTCCTATAAGTCTTAGATCATGGGCAAGAAGAATACGGTATTTTTGTTTCACCGGCTGAGCCGGCGGCAATGCTCAAGAGAATCGAGAAAACTCACGATCACCATTTCTCCCGCATCCCTCGGCAATATTTGCCGGAACTGCTGCAACAGATCGTCGAAGTTGAGATATAAGACCAAAACGCTCACCAGAGGGAAACCCCCTTGTAATACGATAGACTTCTATCACCTAACCGCTAATACCTAATAGCACAGCTTGTAATAGTTCAGCTGTTTTTTTGACAGGGCCTGCAGAATGATCAGAATATAACCTGAATTGAGCGGTTAGCTATTAGCCAAAATGATCACAGAATGTTTTGCTATTACAAACAGATCCCCCATTGGGTGTTTATTTCAAGCTGCCGTAATACTTCGATTTTTCAAAGCTAAACGCTGATTGCTGACAGCTAATCGCTCAACTTAGGTATAAATAAAAAAATTATGTAAATCAGTAACTACTATCATGTCACTACTCAGAACTCCGGCTACCGGCTCCTTAATTACGTAAATCTTATTAATCCCGTCAAATATATTTTGCCCCCCATGAACGGTTGCAGGCAAATCTAAATATCGGGTTGACTTAAGATATTGGGAGTAATGAATATCAATAGCTCCAGCTTCTCTTTTTCCTTCCCCTTATGCCTGAAAAAATATCCCAGCAGAGGAATCTTTGCAAGATAAGGAACTTTGTTGGAAGTGTTGGCAGTAAATTCTCTGGTTAATCCCCCGATGACTACCGTGGTCCCGTCTTTGACCGAAACCTTGGTGGTCATGGCCCGGGAGTTAATAGGGGGTTCCTTGACATTGATCGTGCGATTGGCCTCTTTTCTGGCCACCACAATATCTAAAAAAACAGAATCCTTAACGATATGGGGGGTCACCTCAAGTTCAATGGCAACATCCTTAAACTCTAGCTCTCCAAAGGTTGCGCCGCCGGAGTAGGTCCTTTGCTGATAGGGAATCTCTTCCCCGCTCTTGATGTAGGCCCGCTGATTGTCCTGGGTAATCACATGGGGGCTGGCCAGAATATTTGCCAGACCCTCATCCTCCAGGGCCGATAACTGGATATCCAGGTTCAGGGAATTAGTAATAAACCCGAAATTGATCGCCCCGCCGACCCCTTGCGCCACATTGGCCGGAAGATTGACAAGATAATTATCCCCCGCCCCGCCGCTAATGTTATATTTCCCCCCTGATATATCCCCGCTGGTACTGTTTGCAGTAGAACCGTTTTCGGTTTCATAGCTTCCCGAGGTAAAACTTTTACCCGATGAACCGGTGTGATATATTCCTCCCCATTTTACCCCCAGTTCCCGGGCGTACGCACTATTCAGCTCGGTGATCCTCGCCTTTATGAGCACCTGTTGGGGGGGGACATCCAACTCCTTGACCAACTTAGTAATCTTTTCCACATTATCGGGGATATCGGTAATAAGTAAGGTGTTATTGGCCTCTATTACCTCGATGCTGGTGCCTTTTCTATCAGTAAGCAGTTTTGTCAGCGCCTTTTTTAAGCCGTCTAAGTCCTTCACCACCTCTTTTTTTACCCCCAGTTCCTTGGCAATGGACCGGGTCGCCTTGGAATTGATGATATAATTGACTTTAACCGCTACAGTTATTAAGTCGATCAGTTTTTTCTCATCTTCCTTGATTTTTCGCTCTGCCTCCCTGGCCTTCTGCTCCGCCTCTCTCTGCTTTTGAATTGACTCCAGGATTTTTGTCTTTTCTTCCCGGATAGTATCGAGAAGATCTACTCTGATAATGCCCCCTTCCACAGCATAGCCCAACCCCGCCCCCCTCAGAATGGATAAGAAAGCATTTTTCAAAGAAACATCATGGATATTAACGCTGATCCTGCCTTCCACCTCATCGCTCACCACAATATTCAAGGTGCTCTCTTTTGCCAGTGCCCGTAAAACATTCCGAATGTCGGCATCTTCAAGTTCCATGGAAAAATTTCCCGAGGGAAAAATATTTTCTTCGATTCTCCCGTTTTGGGGAGGTGTTTTTTCCAGGCAGTAACCCGTTGGTCCCAAAATCAGCCAAACCAGAAACAAGATCGGCATCACCTCTATTTTAGTGACCATCTTAAACATATTATCTCTCCTCATTTAAGAGTCAGCGCCGTAAAATCCCCTCGGCTAATTTAAGAAAATAAAGCTGATTGCCGTCTTTTAAGACAACCTGGTTCTCCTCAATCAAAACTACCTTCTTCCCCCGGATATTATCCCCCTCCTTAACAATCCTGCTTCCGATAATGGCCACCCGGTGGCCGGGAAAACTCATGATGCCGGAAAAGGATATGCCCATTGAAATATCCGCCGACCCATAGGTTTTTGATTGATCCGTTCCCGTCATATCCGCTGTTATCGATGATCGGGAAAAAGGAGATGATCCGATATTCTCTCTTATAATCTTTTTTCTTTCCTCCCACCGGTCAGCCAGGAGGAGACCGGTCTTGTATTCACCCGGCCGGAAAACCTGCTTAATCTCATTATCGTGCAGTATATCGGGCGAGATACCTTTTATTTCAATCCCGCATAAAATAAAACGGCAATTAAGCCTGGCCGGCCTGAGGGTCCTGGCGGCAGGTTTGGATATTTTTAAGCTGTCTATCATCAAACCTTCTTCACACTCCAAACGCATAAATAACCTGATTATCCGGGGATAATCACCCTCTACCTCGATAAAAAAAGGAATTTTATCAAAACCGGGCAATGATATCCTCTCTTTGGGAGAAAATTTTATCAGGCTGATCTCCAACCCGTCCGACAGCTTTTTCAACCTGTCAAACATAAAAGAAGCTGCCTGCCGTGGCGAGTGAAGCTTGTGATCGCTGAAATAATTTATTTTGATGCCTCGGCAAAGTTCCCTTGCCAGGCTCTTCTCTTTGCCTAATATATTGGTGAGAGCCTCAAGTTTGAATTCAAGATCCCCGATGTTTTGCTTGGGGCCTGCCTTTGGCTCTTCTCGATGATAGCGGGAATAATAAAAAAAGCCCCCAAAAAAAAGAAGTAGAAAAAAAAGGGCTGCGATAAATGTTGCTTTTCTATTTGCTCTCATCAGCCTTTTTCCTTATAAGACAGATTTCCACCCTGTCCAGTTCTTCGTCACCTATCATCGATTTATCAATACTTACCAGAAAAGGGGGGTAATAATCATTCATGAAATTCGAATCTTTCCCTAAGCTCCGTATAAACCTTTTTACCGGATCAATGGCCCCCGTCTGCCTTCTGTCCGTCAATCCCCGCAAAACCAGTCCCTCCACCTTATCTTGCCGGTGCCGGATCTTATTTGATTTTTTAATATTTTTGGTCTCCATTTCGGTCAGCCAAAGACCACCGGAAACATTCTTATCCAAAGCCCAGAGTTTCTCGGACCAGATCACCCTCTCTTTTTTCAACTGTTGAAGAACCTTGATGAGTCCGGCAACTTTGTTTCTTTTTAAATCAATTTCCTTCATCTTTCGGCTGAGATGAACATCCTTTGCCGGCGGTATGGTACTTTTTCCGGAACTGAAGTAATAGAGTGAATAAAATCCCAAACTAAGCAGGAAGGCGAGAATGAAGATCGATTCTCTTCGGAAGGCAATCCTTCTAAAAATATCAAAAAAAGTCTCAAGACTACTCTGTTTTTGAAAATTGATTTCAAAACGCATTTTAGATTCCCCGCAAGGCCAGTCCCATCGCCAGAATTAATTGAGGAAAGGAGGTGTCCAGACTTTCATTTAAACCATAATCCCCTTCCGGCAAAATGTTGTCAAACCTGGAAACAACAGCCACCGGGAGAGACAAACGGTCGGTAAGGGCATCCGGCAACCTCTTCATCTTTGCTCCGCCCCCGGAAAGATATATTTTGTTGAAGCCTGCCGCCCCCGTCTTTTTATCAAAATAGAGAAGGGATTGCCGGACCTCGGAAACCAGTCGATCCAATGTTGAACCGAAAAAACCGACGTCAATATCGCCCGTTTTCTTAAGTTCTTCCGCCCGGGAAAAATTGATATGCTTTTTCTCCTGAAGCTCCCTGGTAAAGTCATTT
>DAOWNY010000156.1 GCA_030642325.1 Deltaproteobacteria bacterium | reverse complement strand
CCTTTCCGGATTCAATTTTCATCTAACCTGATCATCCGATTCACTGCTTTCAAACCCTTTCAGGTAACACTCAACCTTTACCATCCAGATATGGCATAAAAGTTGCTTTATTATCATAATACCTCCATCTTATAACTACCTGAATTGAGCGCTTAGCCTTTAGCAGTTAGCTATTACCTATTAGCTATTAGCCAAAATGATCACAGGATGTTTTGCTATTACAAATTTTCACCCATTGGGTGCTATTTCAAGCTTGCGTAATACCTCGGTTTTATAAAAGCTAAACGCTTTTGAGCTGGCAGCTAATCGCTCAACTTAGTTACAATTCTCACTAAAACGGGGCTGCCGAAAATGAGACGGAGCGAGCCAAGGCATGGACAATATAAATCGTAATTTCCATAAAAAACTTTTGGTAATATTGTTCGCAGCATTAACCTGTTTTTTTACGTCTTCTTCATCGGGCCTGGCTTCGTCCATGGGTCCCTCCGGAGGGCTCACTATTTCGGGTAAATATGGAGGTGATGATTTTTTATTGGCATATGGGCCTCCTCCGGGTTTTTATCTCTTAAATTACAGCTTTTATTATGCAGCCCATAAATTTAAGGACTACGGGGGAAGAGAAATAAACCAAGGCCCTTTCAGGGGATTTAAACTTCGACTTTCCGGTAATACTATACGCCCCATCTGGGTCTCCGAAATAAAAATATGGGGAGCCTATTGGGGGATGGACATGGGCATTCCCTTAATTGAAAAAAAAGTGGAATGCAGCGGTTTTACTGATCGTGCGAGTGGTCTGGGGGATATGGTCCTTTGTCCTTTATGGCTGGCCTGGCATGGTAATATATTCCATTTTTTGTTAAGTTTTGATATGATTTCCCCCACCGGGGTTTATGATAAGAACGATCGAGTAAATATTGGGAATAATCATTGGACATTCGAGCCGATGCTGGGGATTACCGCAATTTTCCCCAACAGATTCACAGTGGATCTCAACCTGTTATATGACTTTAATTGGAAAAATAACGATTATATGGATCCCCTGACCCAAAAGGAAACATACCATAAAAGCGGTCAGGCTTTCCATTTAGACTACGCAATAGGATACCGGATAACCGGTCATTTCCGTTTGGGAATAGCCGGATACTACTGGAAGGATGTTACTAAAGATAAGATTGATGGCCGCACCATTTCCGATTCTAAAGGTCAGGTCTTTTCCATGGGACCGGTTATTAACTTTCAGAGGGACCAGGTAACCATCAGCCTCAAGACCCAGTGGGAAACCATGGTAAAAAATCGACCCCAGGGCACCATGACCTGGCTCAGGGTTCTTTATGCTTTTTAACGAAGCAACTTCAATCAGATTTTGGGCTGCATGTGTGTAATCCATTCACAGTTTAGAGTGTACCTTTTAAGTTATTTTTCCGAGATCGCGAGCAAGCTTGGCTTCATTTGTCAGGCCGCAGCCCCCGCGAGTTAACCCTGAACAGTGAGCCTTTGAATCGCTGAACTTTGAACCGTGACATAATAAACGATTAAAACATTTTCTGTAACTCAGAATTCAGAAGTCGGTTAATTTGTTATCTCCCCCTTAAAAAAAGTCTTTTACAAAAGGAAACAACTGAACAATAATATTTAAAAAAGGAGAAAGTATGGCCTACAAAGACTTAAGAGAATGGATGGATAAATTAAGGGAAGAAGGGGATTTAAAAGAGATTACCTGTGAGGTGGACTGGGATCTGGAGATAGCTGATATTGAACAAAAGGTGTTAGACGATGATGGACCGGCATTACTATTCACCAACATTAAAGATTACCATAAAACCGTCGGGGAAAAATTTTTTATAGGCTCCCTGGCCAGTTGGAGAAAAATTGCCTGGTCTTTGGGTTTGCCACCGGATACCCCTCCCCCGCAACTAATGAGAGAACAACGAAAACTTGCTCATCAACCCATAAAACCGGTGCAAGTAAAGACCGGCCCGGTGAAGGAAAACATTATTCACGAAAAAGATGTGGACCTGTTTCAATTTCCCGTGCTCAAGTATCATGAATTTGACGGGGGGCGGTACCTGTCTACCTTCAACGGAGTAGTGACTAAAGACCCGGAATCCAACTGGGTGAATGTGGGACTTTACCGGGGAATGGTGCACGAAGATAAAAAATCCATCGGAGTGCTGCTGGTAATGGATAGTCACTGGGGCAGAATGGCTACCAAGTATGACCGTCTCAATAAACCCATGGAAGTGGCCTATGTATTCGGAGGAAATCCCTTGATTCCCTATGTGGCTTGTTCCGGCTATGAGCCTGGGGTTTGCGAATATGATATCCTGGGGGGATTAAGCAGGGAACCGGTAGAATTGGTCAAATGCGAAACAGTGGATCTCTATGTTCCTGCCCACGCTGAAATTGTAATCGAGGGAACTATTTCCATGGATCCTAAAACCTTCAAAACCGAGGGGCCATTCGGGGAATATACCGGATATTACGGAGGGCTGCGTTCTCCAAAACCGTGGGTAAAAGTAAACTGTATTACCCATCGCAATGACCCTGTTTTACAGGGTTCGGTAGAGGGCCATCCGTACGATGACGGGGCTCTTATAGAAACCCTGACTCACTCATCTTTCGTTCTGGACCATCTGGACCGGACGGTCCAGGGAGTATTGGATGTATGGGTTCCTCCGGTGACCCACGGCAACGATATTGTGGTTAAAATTCGCAAGACATACCAGGGCCAGGCCAAACAGGTTGCCGCCGCTATCTGGAGCCTGACAACCTGGTTTTTTAAAAATGTATTGGTAGTGGACGAAGATATTGATATCCATGATCCCGACCAATTACTATGGGCCATTTCCAGTCGGGTGTGGGATCCGGATGAAGATATCTCGGTGTTCAAAGGTTGCCAGGGCTCAGTACTTGACCCCAGTATCCCGCCGCATTTAAAAAGGCCGGCTCAAATGGGGGGAGCGGGCAGATGGCATCGCCTGTGCATTGATGCTACCAAGGACTGGCGATTGGAGCCACAGCCGGAATGGGGAGAAGGGGCAAAATTTCCTCCCGCCAACCGATATCTCCCCACTCCGAAAAAAATACTGGATAGATGGAAAGAGTATGGATTTTGATCTATCCAAAAAACATTGAGTACAAAAAAGCATCTAAATCGTTTTGCATTGCAAAAAAAATCTAGACATATCTGCCAAGTTCAGGTATTTTACGGACTGAGTTCATTCTTAAAGGCAATAATTTATGGATGCGCCCGTAGCTCAGTTGGACAGAGCGCAGCGCTCCGGACGCTGAGGCCGAAGGTTCGAGCCCTTTCGGGCGCACCATTTTTTCAATAAGGAAGCATAATAGATGGAAAGCACTCTTTCAATAGTAAAACCCGATGGGGTGTCAAAGGGTCTCATCGGAGAAGTAATTAAAAGATTTGAGTCAGCAGGTATTAAAGTGGCGGCAGTTAAGATGCTCCATTTAACAAAAAAAACAGCCGAGGAATTTTATGCTGTTCACCGAGAAAGACCGTTTTTCGACAGCCTGACCGGTTTTATGGCTTCGGGTCCGGTGGTGGTGATGGTCCTGGAAGGGGAGGAGGTAATCCGACGAACGAGAGATCTGATGGGGGCAACCGACCCCAAGGACGCCGATGAAGGAACGATCAGAAAGGACTACGCCTCCGACATCGAAAAAAATATCGTTCATGGTTCGGATGCTGTCGATACCGCAAGAGAAGAGATCCGCTTTTTTTTCAGCGGATTGGAAATGATTTAATTGTTAAAAATCGTGTAAGGAGGAACTGTTACCAGGAGAGGCGGAATGATTCAACCGGTAGACAAAATCTGGGTTGACGGGAAGTTTGTGGACTGGGGAGATGCCAATGTTCATATTCTGACCCATACCCTCCATTACGGTTTGGGAGTGTTCGAAGGGATTCGTTGCTATTATTGCGAAGACGGACGGTCGGCTGTTTTTAGATTAAAAGAGCATATTGATCGCCTCTTCTATTCTGCTCATATTTCTTTAATCAAGATCCCTTTTTCGAGAGAAGAAATAGTTGAATCCTGCAAAGAGTCTTTAAGGATTAACGGGCTTAAAGAGGGATATATCCGACCACTTGTTTTCATCGGGGACGGGGCAATGGGTCTTCATCCCCAGGATAACCCGATACGGGTGGCAATAATAGCATGGGCCTGGGGAGCTTATTTAGGTGATGAAGGATTGGAAGATGGAATTCGGGCTAAAATATCTTCTTTTACCAAGTCCCAGGTGAACACCAATATGAGTAAGGCAAAAATTTGCGGTAATTATACTAATTCCATCATGGCTAAAAGAGAGGTTACCCTGGGAGGCTATGATGAGGCGGTGCTGCTGGATACCGAGGGATATGTATCCGAGGCCAGCGGGGAAAATATTTTCATCGTGAAAAACAAAGCGATAAAAACAACTCCTCTAACCTCCATTCTCCAAGGTATCACCCGGGATGCTGTTATCAAGGTGGCAACCGATAAAGGGTGGGTGGTTTTAGAGGAGAAATTTACCCGCGATGAGCTCTATAGCGCGGATGAAGTATTTTTGACCGGTACTGCAGCCGAAATTACTCCCATTCGCGAAATCGACGATCGAATGATTGGAGAAGGAAAGCCAGGTCCCTTTGTTAAAGATATTCAGAAAACATTTTTT
>DAOWNY010000181.1 GCA_030642325.1 Deltaproteobacteria bacterium | reverse complement strand
GCAAACCGCTGTCGGTAACTCTCAGTTTAAAAAAACCAATGAAACAATTAATTATGAAGTTAATAAAATTGTCCGGCGAACCATCGAATCCACTGGTGATATAAAGAGGTTGTCAGTGGCGGTTTTGGTAGACGGAAGTTATCAGTCTGCCGGGGAGGGGGAAATTCCTGAATATATTCCCCGATCGGAAGAAGATATGAATAAAATCAAGAATATCGTTGAAAAATCCATGGGGTATGACGCTGAAAGGGGCGATCAGCTGGAAGTGATTAATATCCCATTTGATCATTCTTCCTTAAAGATTGAAGAAGAATTGATGAATAAGGCGGAGAAAAAAGAATTCTTTTTTGCTCTCACTAAATATGCTTCTTATGTAGTGATATTTCTATTACTTTTTTTTCTTGTTGTTCGTCCGTTGATGAAGTGGCTGGTAACAAAAAGCAGAGAAATGGAATTGCCGGCGAGTCTTCCGGGTAAAGTAAGTGAGGGGGAGGCGAACCAGCCGGCGATTGAGCGCGTGGACCAGGGATTGGGAAAAGATGAGATATTGAAATTGGTTCAAAATGATCCCAATCGGGCAACTGAATTAGTGAGAGGCTGGTTGGTTGAAAAAGAATGAAACAATTGATGATCTTAATGGACCGGATAAAGCGGCCATTCTCCTCCTCTCCATGGGAGAGAGTTTCGCCACTAAGGTTATTCAAAATTTGAAGGACCAGGAGATAAAGGTCCTCGGCAAAAGCATGTCCAAAATAAAAGATATTCCGGGTGAATTGAAAGAAAGAGTGCTTGAGGAATTTTCCCGGCTGGCATCATCGGAAGCGGGGGGCTCAAAGATAGGCAAGGATTATGTTAAGGATTTACTGGCAAAGGTAGTGGGCGAAAAGAAGGCGGAAACAATCGTAGCCGGGATTGATTCAAAAATTCAAATATTTCAGAAGCTTGATACAGACAACTTAATCAAATTTCTCAAAGATGAGCATCCCCAGACAGCTGCCCTCGTCATTGCCCATCTGCCCCCGGAGCAGGCAGCAGATGTCTTGAATGGGATCGGCGATAGTGCCCGCTCAAATATAATTCTCAGGATGGCCAATCTGGACAAAGTGTCGTCGGAAGTAATTAATGAAATCATAGAAGTATTAAGTGAGGAAATTGAATCCACGGAAACCGGAGAAAAGCATCAGCTGGGAGGGGCAAATTCCCTGGCGGAGATATTGAATAATATGGATCGGGAGACGGAGAGCGACATCTTGGAAGAAATTGAGGAGAATAAACCCGATTTAGCCGAAGAAATCAGGAAATTGATGTTTATTTTCGATGATATAGTTATGATTGATGATCGGGGTATGCAGGCCATCTTGAAGGAGGTCAGCAAGGAAGATCTGGCTCTATCCATGAAAAAGGCCGACAATGAAGTGCAGGAGAAGTTCCTGAAAAACATGTCGGAACGGGCGGCAACCATGCTGAAAGAGGACCTGGAAGTGATGGGGCCGGTGAAACTTAGTGATGTGGAGAAGGCTCAGCAGTCGATCATTAAGGTCGCCAAGCGGCTGGAAAGTAGTGGGAAAATCACCATTGGAGGACGTGGAGGAGGAGAAGAAGACGTAATGGTCTGAGGGAAAAAATGGTCAACTTCCAAAAAAATTATGAATTAAAAACATTTTTCAATGAAGATGATTTGGTCTGTCCAAAAGAGCTTGATGAATTTAAAAAATATCAATTTAAAAATGTTGATGATTCTTTAATTAAAAAGAAGGAATCCATCCTGAAGATGATCGAAGAGATTAAAAAAAAGGCTGAACAGTATCTTGAATCGGCCAGAAAGAAGGCCCCGCTTATTGAAAAGGAGGCTTTCAATAAAGGGTTTGCCCAGGGAGAGAAAAGCGGGCTGGAAATTGTCGAAAGGAAAACAAGATCATCCGTTGACAGTCTTTACCGTCTCATGGAAGAGTTGGGAGAATTGAAGGAGAAAATTTTTGAAGATAATAAAAAGGAACTTATCGAACTGGCATTATCCATCTCCGAAAAGATTGTTCATGAAGAAATATTATTGAATAAGGAAGTGGTGAAGAATATTGCGGAAGCAGCCATTAGAAAGGCGGTTGACGGGACGAAGCTCATGATCAGGGTTAACCCCTCTGACTTTGATATGCTCCTTAAACATAAACCAAAGCTCCAAGGCGGCGGGGAAGGTATTAATGAAATTATTATAATTAAAGATGAAGAAATTGTCCAGGGGGGCTGCGTTATCGAGACAAATTTTGGCAAAATCGATGCCCGGGTCGATCGTCAGCACGAAGTGATCAGGAAAAAATTAACCTGCAAGTGAGGGGTTATTTATTGTTTAATTGAGATATTTTGGGGGGTAAGTGCCGCCTTTTTTGGAATTGAGATGATTATTTGTCCTGATATATCCTGGAACGAATACCATAAAGACCTGGAAACAGTTCAACTGATCAGGATTTATGGAAAAGTGACCCGGCTGATCGGTTTGATTATTGAGGGCCACGGCCCGGGGGCGCCGGTGGGAACGGTCTGCACAATATTTCCCAAGGGGGAAGGTGATCCCATCAGTGCCGAAATCGTCGGTTTTCGAGATCAGACGATTCTTTTGATGCCTTTGGGCGAGATGGCGGGGATTGGTCCGGGCAGTCAAATTGTAGTCAGCAAAGAGAGGGCCACCGTAAGAGTATCCACCAAGCTTTTAGGAAGGGTTATAGATGGGTTGGGGAACCCCATTGACGGAAAAAATCCAATACCTTCCGACGGAGAACTCCCCCTTTATGCACTTCCCGTTAATCCGCTGGAACGAAAAAGGATAAACCAGCCCCTGGATTTAGGTATAAGGGCGGTTAACGGATTACTCAGTTGCGGGAAGGGGCAGCGAGTAGGGATATTTGCGGGTACGGGGGTGGGAAAGAGTGTTTTTTTAGGAATGATAGCCCGCAATACAGCCGCAGATATCAATGTGATTGCCTTGATCGGCGAGCGGGGACGAGAGGTAAATGATTTTATTGTTCGAGATCTTGGGGAAGAAGGACTAAAAAGGTCGGTGGTAATTGCTGCCACTTCCGACCAGTCCCCATTGGTAAGAATGAGAGGGGCATTCATTGGGGCCACCATTGCAGAATACTTCCGGTCTTTGGGGAAGGATGTAAATTTTATGATGGATTCAGTCACCAGATTTGCCATGGCAGGACGCGAAGTTGGACTGGCGATCGGAGAACCTCCCACCACCAAAGGGTATACCCCCTCAGTTTTTGCCGCCCTGCCAAGGCTTCTGGAAAGGGCCGGTACTTCTTCCGGCAGCGGGAGTATTACCGGATTGTATACGGTTCTGGTGGAAGGGGATGACCTCAGTGAACCCGTTTCCGATGCCATAAGGTCGATTTTGGATGGTCATATTGTTCTTTCCAGAAACCTGGCCGCACAGAACCATTATCCTGCCATTGACGTATTGAACAGTATCAGTCGGGTTATGATCGACATTGTCTCCGGGAATCATAAAGAACTATCAAACCGGTTCATTGATGCCATGGCCACTTACCGGGAATCGGAAGATTTAATTAATATAGGGGCCTACGTAGCGGGCAGTAATCCTAAAATAGATTATGCCGTCAAAATGAGAGATAAGCTGAATGACTATCTGAAACAGGGAATTTTTGAAAAAGTAACCTTTAAAGAAAGTGCTGAAAGACTTGAAGCGCTTTTTAACACGTGACAGGTCGACTAGTGTCATACGTTTTTTTGGATGAGTAATCAGACATTCTTGCTTTGTATCCCATTTCATCAAGTCTCCCCATGGTCCCGGAATTCTCAGATAAGTCGGGGGGGGTAAAGAATATCGCGGAGAATACCGTCTTACATGCATCAATTCAAGCTGGAAAAATTGCTGAATTACCGAAAATGGATCGAAGAGACGAAAGAAGGGGAGCTGGCCAAAGTCAGTAACCGGTTAAGGGTTGTAAGGGAGCAACTTGATGCCTGCCGGGAACTGGAAGAGAGATACAGATCGGAACTGACCGGCAAACTTTCCGCCGGTATCATTGTCTCAGAGGAGGAATTGTATAATATTTTTCTTGGGCAGCTGAAAATAAAAATAAGGGACAGGGAAAGAGTAGCAAAAGAGATAGAATCTCAGGTGGAACAAAAACGTCAGGAATTGGTCGCTTGTCTGAGGGATAGAAAAT
>DAOWNY010000357.1 GCA_030642325.1 Deltaproteobacteria bacterium | reverse complement strand
CTGTGCTACCACCCCCCCTCACCCTGAGGTGGTAGAGGCAATGCTTCCCTATTTAAACGAAAATTTCGGGAATCCTTCCAGTATTTATTCCTTCGGCCGGCAGGCTAAGACGGCAATTGAAGAGGCAAGGAAGCAGGTTGCGTCCCTGATCGGCGCCGATCCATCGGAAATATTATTTACCTCCGGGGGTACTGAATCGGACAATCTTGCCTTAAGAGGGATAGCTTATGCCAAAAAAAGAGACGGCAAACATATCATCACCTCTTTAATCGAGCATAGCGCCGTCTTAACCACTTGCAATTACTTAGAGTCGGAAGGATTCATAGAAGGCAAAAATTTCCGGGTAACCTACCTGCCGGTTGATAAATTCGGTTTGGTAGACCCGGATCAGGTGAAAAAAGCGATTACTTGCGACACCATTCTTATAAGCATAATGCAGGCCAATAACGAAATAGGCACCATTGAGCCCATCAAAGAAATAGGAGAAATCGCCCGGGAAAAAGGAATCTGTTTTCATACTGATGCGGTCCAGGCAGTGGGAAAAATCCCGGTTAACGTCGAGGATCTGAAGGTGGACCTCTTATCCCTTTCCGGTCATAAAATTTACGGTCCCAAGGGGATAGGGGCGTTGTATGTGAAAAAGGGCGTAAAGATAGTTCCCCTCTTTTATGGGGGACACCAAGAACAAAATCTTCGTGCCGGGACTGAAAACGTTCCGGCCATCGTGGGTCTTGGCAGGGCCTGCGAAATTGCGTCCCGGAACATGGAGGAGAATGCAAAGTATCTGACAAGATTACGTAACAGGCTGGAGACGGGAATTATGCAAAAAATTAATCACGTTCGGATAAATGGCCACCCGATTAGACGATTACCCCATATTTTACATCTCTGTTTCGAACTGATTGAAGGTGAGGCGATGCTTCTCAATATGGACATGAAGGGGATTCAAGTTTCTACCGGTTCTGCCTGCACTTCCGGGTCCTTCGAGCCTTCTTATGTCCTGATTGCCGTGGGAATGGATCCCAGGTTAGCCCATGGCTCTCTTCGGCTGTCTTTGGGAAAAAATAATACCGAAGAGGATATAGATAATACCATTGAAGCATTGGCACACGTTGTGGAAAAATTGAGATCCATGTCTCCACTATCCCCGAATAAAAAAGGCAGCAGCAGGTGAGGGAACTAACGGTTCTTTTACCTTCCGTCTTCTCCGGGAAGGGAAGCGGGAAGTCAGCATGATGCATATACTTTAAGGAATTAACATGCTCACTGAAAACGATCTCGGCAGATATCAACGACAGATTTTATTTCCTGGTTTCGGGAAAGAAGGACAGCAAAAACTGAAGGATTCCCAGATAGTGGTTGCCGGCATTGGGGGTTTAGGCTCCCCTGCTTCCATGTACCTTGCAGCCGCCGGAATCGGTAAAATTACCATTGTTGACCATGATCAGGTGGAGCTTTCAAATCTTAACCGACAGATTCTCCATTGGGAGAAAAATATTGGGGAAAATAAAATATCTTCTGCCAAAAAAAAGTTATCGCAATTTAATCCTCAGATCGATATCAACCCTGTTTTTGAAAAAATAACCGAAAATAATGTG